>NZ_JBHUDX010000027.1:34995-70999 GCF_042678285.1 Streptomyces caeni | reverse complement strand
CGTGCCCGGCAGCCGGGCCGGCGCCGCGGCCTGCCGCCGTTCGTCCGACGGCCCCAGGCCGGGGCCGTATCCGCAGGCGCGGCTGGTGGGGACGGCGCGGGCCGGCGGGGCCCGCGGGCATGAGGACGGCCGCACGTCCCGCGCCCGAAGACACGCCGGACATGAAGACACGCCGGACATTCCGTGCCGCCGGAGGACCGCGCCGTGCGCGCCCGGTCCGCGGCCCGCCATGGTCGCAATGGGCTCGCATCCACCCCGGCGGAAGGGCAGGATGCTGCCCGTAGACCCTGGGAGGATCCGGAACCGCGGAGGTATGGATGACCGGCACGTCCACGCAGCCCGAGAGCGGCGGCCCCGCGCCCTTCACCGCCGCGGACTACGCGGCTCGGATGCGGCGCGCCGCGGAGGCCGCCGATGCGGCCGGCCTCGCCGGGCTTCTGATCGCGCCGGGACCCGACCTGGTGTGGCTGACCGGGTACCGGCCGGTGGAGACCGAGCGCCTCACCCTCCTGGTGCTGCGGACCGGACACGACCCCGTCCTCGTCGTGCCCACCCTGGAGGCGCCCGACGCGGCGAAGGCGGCCGGAGGGCCCGCGCTGACGCTGCGTGACTGGACCGACGGCAAGGACCCCTACGAGGCGACCGCCTCCGTGCTCGGGGCCGGCGGCCGCTACGGCATCAGCGACAACGCCTGGGCCCTGCACCTGCTCGGTCTGCGCGAACGGCTCCCCGACGCCGGCCATGTCGCCCTCACCCGCGCCCTGCCCATGCTGAGGGCCGTCAAGGACGCCGCCGAACTCGACCGGCTGGCGGCCGCGGGCGCGGCCGCGGACGCGACGTACGAGGAGATCCTGAAGGTCCCCTTCGGCGGGCGCCGCGAGCGGGAGGTCGCCGCGGACCTGGCCGATCTGCTGCGGTGGTCCGGGCACGCGCAGGTCGACTTCACCATCGTCGCCTCGGGCCCCAACGGCGCCAACCCGCACCACGAGGCCGGTGAACGCGTCATCGAGCGCGGTGACATGGTCGTCCTCGACTTCGGCGGCCTCAAGGACGGCTACGGCTCGGACACCTCCCGCACCGTCCACGTCGGCGAACCGACCGACGAGGAGCGCGCCGTGCACGACCTGGTGCGCACCGCACAGGAGGCGGGCTTCCAGGCGGTCAGACCGGGTGCGGCCTGCCAGGACGTCGACCGGGCGGCCCGCGCGGTCATCGCCGACGCCGGGTACGGCGAGTACTTCATCCACCGCACGGGGCACGGCATCGGCGTCACCACGCACGAGCCGCCGTACATGATCGAGGGCGAGGAGCAGCCACTCGTCCCCGGAATGTGCTTCTCCGTGGAGCCCGGCGTCTATCTGCCCGGCCGCTTCGGCGTCCGCATCGAGGACATCGTGACGGTGACCGAGGACGGCGGGCGCCGGCTCAACAACACCCCCCGCGAGATGGCGATGGTCGACTGAGGGGGACAGTGGAGCCCGGCACACCCGATCAAGACGACAACGGCGCGATCATGACCCAGGCACCGACACCGACGGCGGAGACCGTCCGTCGACTGGTCCGTTCCCTGATCCCCGACGGCGACGGGCCGGATGTGACGCCGATCGCCGAGGGCGAGGGGCCCTTCGCCTGGTGGGTCGGGACACGCCATGTGCTGCGACTGGCCCGTGACCGCGGCGCCTCCGTGCGCCAGCGCCGCGAACTGCGGCTGCGCGACCTGGTGCGGCCGCACGTCCGGCTCGCCGTGCCGACGAGCGTCGCGCACGGCGAGTGGTCCGCCGGACTGGGCTACACCCTCGACACCCGGCTGCCCGGTGCCACCGGTGACGTGCTCGCCGTGCCGGCGCTCGGCGAGGCGGATCTCGCGGACCTGCTCACCGGGTTGCGGGGCGTACCCGCGCGCCAGGCGGAGTCGCTCGGTGTCCCGCGTGTCGCACCGCGCTCCCTGGAGGCGCTGCGGACGGCCGGGGCGAGCGCCGCGCGGCGCCTGGCCGAGGCCGACGAATTCGACCCCGCCCGGTTCGCGCAGCTCACCGCCCCCGCCGCCCGGCAACTCGTGGCCCAGCCCGGCGCCGCCGTGCTGGTGCACCACAACCTCAGCCGCGAACACCTCCTGGTGAGCGGCGACGGGCGGGTCCGCGGCGTGCTCGGGTGGACCGACGCGGTCATCGGCGATCCGGCGGAGGACATCGCCGGACTCGCCGCGGCCGTCGGCGCCCCGGCCGCCGTACGCGCCGCCACCCTCGCCGGTTACGGGGCCCGCCCCTGCCTGCGCGGGCTGTGGCTGGCGCGCTGCGACACGCTCGTCAGCCTCGCCGACGGCCTGGAGGGCCCGGACGACAGCCGCCGGACCGCCCTGCGCGCCCGGCTGCGGCGCTCCTGGGAGGCCATCCTGCTGGAACGGGTCACGGAACTGCCGCGTGACGAGATGCCGTAGACGACGCCCGTGCGCACGGCGGTGGGCCGGACGGCGCCCACGAGGCGGCCGGTCCGTGACGGCGGCCGGTCCGTGACGCCCGTGCCGGCCGCGCCCGCATCGCGCAGTCCCCGGTACGGCCCCGGCCCTGCCGCGCGCGGCCCGGTGCCCGCCCGCGTCACTCCTGGCTCAGCACCACGCACGACTCGCCCGGCAGGTTCAGCACCCCGCCCGCCTCCGGCGGCCGCACGGGCTCCCACGCGGCCAGCACGCGCGCGTACCGGGCGCCGAGGGGGATGGAGGCCGGCTCCGTGCCCAGGTTGACGGCGACCCGTACGTCACCGCGGCGGAAGGCGAGCCAGCGGGCCTCCTCGTCGTAGGCGACCCTCACGTCCCCGAGGCCGGGGTCCGAGAGGTCCGGCTCGGCGGCGCGCAGGGCGATCAGCTCCCGGTACCAGGCCAGGACGCGCGCGTGGGGATCGTGCCCCGGCTCCGACCAGTCCAGGCAGGAGCGGTCCCGGGTGACCGGATCCTGCGGGTCGGGCACGTCCTCCTCCGCCCAGCCGTGCGCCGCGAACTCCCGGCGCCTGCCGCGCCGTACGGCGTCGGCGAGTTCGGGGTCGGTGTGGTCGGTGAAGAACTGCCAGGGCGTCGTGGCGGCCCACTCCTCGCCCATGAACAGCATCGGCGTGAAGGGGGCGGTGAGCACCAGCGTGGCCGCGCACGCCAGCAGGCCCGAGGACAGGGACGCGGAGAGCCGGTCCCCCTGAGCGCGGTTGCCGACCTGGTCGTGGGTCTGGGCGTAACCGAGCAGGCGGTGCGCCGGGACCCGGGTGCGGTCCAGCGGGCGGCCGTGCCGCCGGCCGCGGAACGTCGAATACGTGCCGTCGTGGAAGAAGCCGCCCGTCAGCGTCTTGGCGAGGGCCGCGAGGGGGGCACGGGCGAAGTCCTCGTAGTAGCCCTGGGCTTCACCGGTCAGCGCCGTGTGCAGCGCATGATGGAAGTCGTCGTTCCACTGGGCGTGCACCCCGAGGCCGTTCTCCGCGCGCGGGGTGATGACCCGCGGGTCGCCCAGGTCCGACTCGGCGATCAGGAACAGCGGCCTTCCCACCTCGGCGGCCAGCGCGTCCACGGCCGACGACAGCTCCTCCAGGAAGTGGATCGCGCGCGTGTCGCGCAGCGCGTGCACGGCGTCGAGGCGCAGCCCGTCGAGCCGGTAGTCACGCAGCCAGGCCAGGGCGCTGCCGACCAGATACGCGCGCACCTCGTCCGAGCCCGGCGCGTCCAGGTTCACCGCGGCGCCCCAGGGGGTGTGGTGGGTGTCCGTGAAGTACGGGCCGAACGCCGGCAGATGGTTGCCCGAGGGGCCGAGGTGGTTGTGGACCACGTCCACGACCACCCCGAGGCCCAGCTCGTGCGCCCGGTCGACGAAGCGCTTCAGCGCCTCGGGCCCCCCGTACGGCTCGTGCACCGCCCAGAGCGAGACGCCCTCGTACCCCCAGCCGTGCCGCCCCGGGAACGGGCACAACGGCATCAACTCCACGTGGGTCACACCCAGTTCAGCCAGATGCCCGAGCCGCTCGGCGGCGGCGTCCAGTGTGCCCTCGCGGGTGTACGTCCCCACGTGCAGTTCGTAGAGCACCGCACCCGGCAGCGCGCGCCCCGTCCATGCGGTGCGCCACCCGTACCGCCCCTGGTCGACCACCGCGCTCAGCCCGTCGGGACCGTCCGGCTGGCGGCGTGAGCGTGGATCGGGCAGCACGGGGCCGTCGTCCACGGCGAACCCGTACCGGGTGCCGTCCCCGGCCTCCGCGTCGCCCGTCCACCACCCCGGCCGGTCCGGATCGCGCCCCAACGCGTGCGCGGCGCCCGCGCAGTGGAGCGTCACCCTGGTGGCCCGCGGTGCCCACACCTCGAACTGCACGGACGGTTCCCCCTCGTCTGCTCATCGTGATGTAGCCCGTGTCCATGGTGCGCCACAAGAGATCAATTCGCTTTCGAATCCACCCTTTTGACACGCGGAACGACCCTGACGGCGGCAGCGGCCATTGCCCGGTCTTCTGGACACCCCGTCCCGACTGACCGACAATCACGTGCGTGACGTCGTCCTTCGAGTTCCACACCTACCCCGCCCGGCTCTCGGATGCCGAGCGCGACAGGGCGCTGAAGGTGCTCCGAGACGGCGTCGCCCTGGGGCGTCTGTCGCACGACACGTTCATGCGGCGCATGGAGCTCGCCCTGGTCGCCCGCCAGCCGCACGAGCTGGCCGCGCTCACCGCCGACCTGCCCACCGAGAAGCGCTGGTCGCGGATCGTGTTCGGAACGGTCGAGGCGGTCTCCGGGTTCACCGTGCGGCTGCGCCGGGCCTGGCAGGCCGAGCGGCTGCCCAAGCTGCTGCTGCCGAACCCGGGCCATTCCCATCCGCTGCGGATCGGCCGCGACCCGGCGTGCGGGCTCAGGCTCAGCCACGAGACGGTCTCCCGCCTGCACGCGGAGCTGAGCCGTCAGGGCGGCCTGTGGGTGCTGCGCGATCTCGGCTCGACCAACGGAACGACGGTCAACGGCCGCCGTGTGATCGGTGCCGCGGTCGTCCGCGACGGCGACCAGGTCGGTTTCGGGACGATGACCTTCCGGCTGGCCGCGGAGTAGCCGCAGGGGCGCACCGGCCGGCGCCGGAGGGGCGGCTGGTCCGGCCCCAGGCGACACGCCGGTCGCGCCGGAGTGAACCCCGGCGTGCGGCGTGTCGCGCCGGAGCGCGGCGCGTGGCCGGATTCTTCTCCCGCATCCCGCCCGCCCTTCCTCCCCATCCGCGGTGTTGACGTACCTGCCCGTCCGTGACTGACTGTGCGTACACCATGTACGTGTGGTGAAGCGACGGTGCCACAGAGTGGAGGTGTGCCATACCGCCACTCCTCCGCTACCCGACCGTGGACGAGCTCGGCGCCCGCGCGGCCGCGCTCGTCGCCCGCCGTCCACGTGACGCCAGGCTGCGCCGTGTGGGCACCTCCAGGGGTGGCACGCCCCTGTGGCTCCTGTCCGTCGGCCACGGCAGCCGCCAGGCCCTCGTCGTCGCCGGACCCCACGCCAACGAACCGGTCGGCGGCGCCACCGTCATGCGGCTGGCCGAGCGCGCGCTGGCCGACCCGCGGCTCGGCGCGGAGGCCGACGCCACCTGGAACCTGCTGCTGTGTCTCGACCCCGACGGCGCGCGCCGCAACGAGGGATGGCTGACGGGCCCGTACACGCTCGGCCGGTACTTCCGGCACTTCTTCCGTCCCGGCTTCCTCGAACAGCCCGAGTGGCTGCCCGACGGCGCGGCGCGCGCCGCCCTCCCCGAGACCCGCGCGCTGCTCGACGTCCAGGACGAACTGCGGCCGTTCTTCCAGTGCTCCCTGCACGGCGTGGACGTGGGCGGCGGCTTCGTCGAACTGACCCGCGACCTGCCGGGGATCGCCCAGCGGCTCGCCCAGACCGCGGCCCGTCTCGGCATTCCGCGCGAGCTCGGCCCGTACGACACCCTGTACTGGCCGGTCCTGGGGCCCGCCGTCTACCGCATTCCGCCGCCGCGCCGTGGCGACCTCGCCGCCGCGATCACGGAGGCCGCGGTCGAGTCGACCTGGTTCCATCCGCACCGCTACGGCACCGTCACGGCGGTGGTGGAGGCACCCATGTGGGGCGTCGCGGCCGTGGAGGACGGCTCGCCGCCCCCCGACGCCGACGCGGTGCTGCGGGCCGTGAGCCGGACCCTGCGGCGCGACACACTGCTCCTGGAGGGGCTCCTGGCCCGCATCCGCCCGCATCTCGCGGCCGTGCCGGACGCCGACCGGCTGCTCGCCCCGGTCGACGACTATCTACTGGTCGGCCCCGGTCTCGCCGACTCCTGGGACCCCGACACGCACGCCGCCGGACAGCGGACGCTGCCGCCGCTGGACAGCGCCCGTCTGACGGCCCTGGGCATCTCCGGGCGCCGCGTCGCGCTGCGCACCGCCGGACTGCTGCACCAGCTCGCCACGGCCGCCGGGCGCGAGACGGGCCGCGTGGTGCGGGAGCTGGACGGGCTCATCGACGGGTGGTGCGCCGACTACCGCGACGGCTACGGCGCGCGCTGGATCCCGGTCGCACGCCAGGCCGAGTACCAGGCGCGCATGGTGCTCGCCGCCTTCGAACTCGCCGGGCGGTACGCGCCCGCGCGCTCCCGTTCGGGTGAGCCGGGCTGGGGTTCGGGCGCCGCCGTGCCGATGCACACGGAATGAAGAACACCACTTCGGCCCTGCGCGGCGTCTTGGTCGCCGCGGCGGCCCTGCTCATCGCGACCCCGGCGCAGGCCGCCGCGCCCCGGCCGGACGGCACCGGCAACTGGCTCTATCTCACCGTCACCAGGAGCGACGACCGTTCGATGGACGTCAACGGCACGCTGCTGATGTGCGACCCGCCCCAGGGACACGCGCAGGCCGGCCGGGCATGTGCGGAACTCACCGAGGCCGAGGGCGACATCGGCCGCATCCCCCACAAGGACGCGATCTGCCCGATGGTCTACGCGCCCGTGACGGTGTCCGCGCGCGGCCAGTGGAACGGCCACCCGGTCGACTACGGCCAGACCTTCTCGAACGCGTGCGCCCTTCAGGCGAGGACCGGGGCGGTGTTCGCGCTGCCGGACCGGACGCCGGTCAGGACGGTGCCGGGGCTGCGCTGAACCGTGCCGCGCGGGGGCTGCGGACGATGCTCACGCGCGGGTGGCAGGGCGCGGTGCGGGGGTGTCGGTGCGGTGGGCGGGCGTGCCGGCCCTGTCATCCTCCGGTCCCGTCACCCGTCGGCCCGCTCCAGCAGCGCCACCGGACGGCGCGCGAACAGGTCCGCCGCGTGCGCGTGTCCCTCGAACCTCCGTTCAGGCGCGAGCACATCGGTCCACAGACCCGGCGGCAGCGTGAGGCACGTGTCGCGCCAGCCGCCGGCCTCCGCCAGGCGCAGCGACAGCCGGGTGACCGCCGTGAGGGCCGCGCCGGAGCGCACGAAGGCCACACAGTGCGCGGCACCCGGCCCCCGGGCCGCCAGGGGTGCGTACGTGCCCGAGGCGCCGAAGACGTCCGGGCGCCGCCGGCGCAGCCGCAGCGCCGCCCCGGTGAGCTCCGCCTTCTCCGAGGCCACCGCGCGCGGCGCGAACGGCCGCCGGTTGTCCGGGTCGACCAGAGCCCGGTACTCGCCCTCCGCGCCCTGGTAGACGTCCGGCACGCCCGGCATGGTCAGCTGGACCAGCGCGGCCCCGAGGACGTTCGCCCGGATGTGCGGCGCCAGCGTGTCCCGCAGGTCCAGGACGAGCCGCCCCGGCGCCCCGCACACGCCCTCGGCGACGAACGCCGCCACCGCCTCCTCGTAGCCGGGATCCTGCTCGGTCCACGTCGTGCGCAGCCCCGCCTCCCGCACATGCTTGAGCAGGGCGCCCTGAAGCCGCTCCTCGGCGGCCTGCCCCAGCCCGAAGAGCGTCTGCCAGGCCGCCCACGCCAGATGCGGGTCCGGCACCCCGCTGCCCGCGCGCGTCACCTCGGCCAGCACGTCGGCCCAGCGCTCCGGGCACTGGGTGAGGACCGAGACCGCCGCCCGTACGTCCGCGCTGCGCTTGGTGTCGTGCGTCGACAGCACGGTCCCGGTGGCGGGCCAGTCGCGCTGCAGACGCGCGCAGTAGGTGTGGAAGTCCTCCACCGGGACGGCCGGGGTCCCCGGATCGCCGCCCACCTCGTTCGCAGACAGCAGCGGCACATAGCGGTAGAACGCCGTGTCCTCCACGGACTTGGCGCGCAGCGCCGACGCGGTCTGCGCGAACCGGGCCCGGAACCCGGCGTGCCCGGGCCCGTCCCCGGCCCGTCCCAGCGCCAGGTCCCGCACCACGGTCACCGCGTGCGCCTCCTCGGGCACCGTGAACACGGCACGGGCCTCGGCCGCCGCCTCCTGTGTGATCACCGCGGCGGCGTCACCGGAGGCGTACGGGCGGTACACCTCAAGGCGGACGAGGAGCTCCCGCAGCGCGGTGCGCAGCGCCCAGGGGGCGTGGTCGCGCAGGTCAGGGTCCGGGGACGCGGCGCACAGACGGCTCGCCTCCCGCGTGAGACGGTCCACCTCGGCCGCCAGTTCGTGCGTGACCACCTCGTGCGCGGCGCGCCGCACGGTCGAGGCCCAGTGGCCGCCGCGGTCGCCCTGCGGGCCGGCGAACCGCCGGTAGTGGCCGAGCAGGGCCCCGGCGCCCGCCGGGTCCGTGAACAGCCCGTCCACGTGCCGCAGCGCGTCGTACCCGGTGGTGCCCGCGACCGGCCAGGCGGCGGGCAGGCGCTCGCCGGCCGCGAGGATCTTCTCGACCACCGTCCACCGGCCGGAGGTGGCCTCGTGCAGGCGGCGCAGATACGCGTCCGGGTCGGCCAGGCCGTCCGGGTGGTCGACCCGCAGGCCCTCGATCACGCCCTCGTCGAGCAGCCGCAGGAGCGTGGCGTGCGTCGCCCTGAAGACCTCGGGGTCCTCGACGCGCACCCCGATGAGCTCGGAGATGCTGAAGAAGCGCCGGTAGTTCAGCTCCGTACGGGCCAGCCGCCACCACACCGGGCGGTACCACTGGGCGTCGAGCAGCCGCGGCAGCGGCAGCGTCCGTGTGCCCTCGCGCAGCGGGAACACGTGGTCGTGGTAGCGCAGCAGGTCGCCGTCGACCTTCAGCTCGCCCAGCTCCTCGCCGAGCCGGCGCCCCAGCACGGGCAGCAGCAGCTGCCCGCCCTGCGCCTCCCAGTCGATGTCGAACCAGCGCGCACTGGGCGAGGCGGGACCCTCGCGCAGCACTTCCCACAGCGGGCGGTTGTGGCGCGGGGACATGGCCATGTGGTTGGGGACGACGTCCACGACGAGGCCGAGCCCGTGATCCCGCGCTGTGCGTGCCAGGGAGCGCAGTCCCGCCTCGCCGCCCAGTTCGTCCCGCACGCGCCCGTGGTCGACGACGTCGTAGCCGTGCGCCGATCCCGGGACCGCCTCCAGGACCGGCGACAGATGCAGGTGCGAGACGCCGAGCGAGGCCAGGTGGGGCACGGCCGTCTGCGCCGCGCGGAACGGGAACTCGGGCTGCAGCTGGAGCCGGTAGGTGGCCGTGGGCGCGGCCGGGCCGGGGCGCTCAGGTGTCATGAGAACCTAGGTACCCGCCCCACGGCTCTTCGTGTCACCGACGCGCCGCCGCGTGCCGTCGCGAGGACTCAGGCCGGCCGCTGCAGCACCGTCAGGCTCCGGTCTACCAGCGTCAGCCGGCCCCCGGCCTCGATCTTCGTACCGGTGCCGGGCGCCACCCCCTCCGGCACGGCCGTGTCGACGACGACCTGCCACTGGCGCCCGTGGCCGGCCGGCACCACGAACTCCAGGGGCTTCGGCGAGGCGTTGAACAGCAGCAGGAACGAGTCGTCGGTGATCCGCTCACCGCGCGGGCCGGGCTCGGAGATCGCGTTGCCGTTGAGGAACACCGTCAGCGCGCCGGCCTGCGCCGACGTCCAGTCCTGCTGGGTCATCTCATCACCCTGGGGGGTGAACCACGCGATGTCGGACAACTCGTCGTGCGTGCCCTGCACCGGCCGTCCGTGGAAGAAGCGGCGGCGGCGGAAGACCGGGTGGTCGCGGCGCAGCCACACCATGGCGCGGGTGAACTCCAGCAGATCGCTGCCGCCCTCGGGCCACTCCAGCCAGGACAGCTCGTTGTCCTGGCAGTAGACGTTGTTGTTGCCGTGCTGCGTCCGGGCGAACTCGTCGCCGTGGCTGAGCATCGGCACGCCCTGGGAGAGCATCAGCGTGGCGATGAAGTTCCGCATCTGCCGCGCCCGCAGCTCCAGCACCGCCGGGTCGTCGGTCTCGCCCTCGACCCCGCAGTTCCAGGAGCGGTTGTGGCCCTCCCCGTCGCGGTTGTCCTCGCCGTTGGCCTCGTTGTGCTTGCCGTTGTAGGAGACGAGGTCGTGCAGCGTGAAGCCGTCGTGGCAGGTCACGAAGTTGATGGAGGCGAGCGGGCGGCGTCCGTCGTCCTGGTAGAGGTCCGAGGAGCCAGTCAGCCGGGAGGCGAACTCCGCGAGGGTGCGCGGCTCGCCGCGCCACAGGTCCCGCACGGTGTCGCGGTACTTGCCGTTCCACTCGGTCCACAACGGCGGGAAGTTGCCCACCTGGTAGCCGCCCTCGCCCACGTCCCACGGTTCGGCGATCAGCTTCACCTGGGAGACCACCGGGTCCTGCTGCACCAGGTCGAAGAACGACGACAGCCGGTCCACCTCGTGGAACTGCCGTGCCAGCGTCGCCGCCAGGTCGAAGCGGAAGCCGTCCACGTGCATGTCGGTGACCCAGTAGCGCAGCGAGTCCATGATGAGCTGCAGCACGTGCGGGGAGCGCATCAGCAGCGAGTTGCCGGTCCCCGTGGTGTCCATGTAGTAGCGCGGGTCGTCCGCCAGCCGGTAGTACGAGGCGTTGTCGAGCCCCCTGAAGGAGAGCGTCGGTCCCAGGTGGTTGCCCTCGGCGGTGTGGTTGTAGACGACGTCCAGGATGACCTCGATGCCCGCCTCGTGCAGCGCCCGGACGGCCGACTTGAACTCCAGGACCTGCTGGCCGCGGTCGCCCCAGGAGGCGTAGGCGTTGTGCGGGGCGAAGAAGCCGATGGTGTTGTAGCCCCAGTAGTTGCCCAGCCCCATGTCCGCCAGACGGTGGTCGTGCACGAACTGGTGCACCGGCATCAGTTCCAGCGCCGTCACACCGAGTTCGGTCAAGTGTTCGATGATTGCCGGATGGGCGAGCCCCGCATAGGTGCCGCGCAGCTCCTCGGGCAGCGCCGGGTGGCGCATGGTCAGGCCCTTCACATGGGCCTCGTAGATCACCGTGCGGTGGTACTCGGTACGCGGCCGGCGGTCGTCGCCCCAGTCGAAGTACGGATTGATCACGACGGACGACATGGTGTACGGCGCCGAGTCCAGGTCGTTGCGCCGGTCGGGCGCCCCGAAGGGGTACCCGTACACCTCCTCGCCCCACCGCACCGAGCCGCTGACGGCGCGCGCGTACGGGTCGAGCAGCAGCTTCGCCGAGTTGCAGCGCAGGCCGCGCTCGGGGGCGTAGGCGCCGTGCACCCGGAAGCCGTACCGCTGCCCCGGCATCACCCCCGGCAGATACGCATGCCGAACGAAGGCGTCGGTCTCCCGCAGCTCCACCGCCGTCTCCGAGCCGTCGTCGTGCATGAGACACAGCTCGATCCGGTCGGCGGCCTCCGAGAAGACCGCGAAATTGGTCCCGGCGCCGTCGTACGTCGCGCCGAGCGGATACGCCTCTCCAGGCCAGACCTGCATGGATATGACTCTCCCAGGTGCGTCGCCCTTCTGGGGGGCCCTGAGGCCGAGTCTCCCCGAAAATGACGGCTCCCCCCGCTGGGCGAGAGGGATTCCTGGCTCAGGCAGCCGCCTGGAGCAGCGCTCCCCGGCGGCTCGGCTTTCGATGGGGACAACGAACGAGCGGGTCAACGGGCAGCCCCTCACCCACCCGGTGGTACGGGCGGCATCGGCTTCCACCCACATCGCACGCGACGAGGACCAGCAGCCCGTGCCCGTCGGCCGGCAGGGCCTCTCCATCGCTCCATGCGACGTCACGGCTATGAATCCGCTCACGCCGCTCGCCCCGCCGACTGGAACGGTCGTGGGGAAGGCGGTAGTTGGGGGACGACCCTGTGCATCCGGCTGCACCGCCCCGGGCTCCCGGAGTACCCTTCCTTGATCGTTGGCTGGGGCCTTGCCCCTGGGCAGGCTCGGGGGAGCGGAAGGCGGTGCGCGGGTGGGCTCGGGAGGGCTGGAGCTGCCCCCTGGTGACGAGGGTCGCGAGGGGAGCTCCGCGGATGTCCCGCCCGGGGCGGTGTCCCTGGCACGACCGATGGACCTGGGGTCCATCGGACCTGAGCTGGAGTGGAACGCCGACGCGTGGCGCGAGGTGCGCACCCGCGCCCAGCGGGCGGGGCGGGCCTACATCTGGCTGAACCTGGTGGAACAGCGGCTGCGCGCGGTCGTGGCCGCCGTTCTCCGTCCCATCTACGAACCCGTCCACGGCGACGACTGGGTGGTCGCCGCGGCCGGGCCCGCCGGGCAGGAGTGGGTGCAGCGCGCGGTCGCCGTCCGCGAGGTCAGCCGGCGCAAGGGGTATCTGCTGGACCCCGCGGACGACAACGTGCTGAGCTTTCTGACCCTGCCGCAGCTGCGCGAGCTGATGGTGCAGCACTGGCCGTGTTTCGAACCGTACGTCGACGAGCGCCGCGACATCGAACTCGCCCTGGACGAGTTGGAGGTGACCCGGAACGTCGTCTCCCGCAACCGGGCCCTGTCCCAGGCCGTCCTCGCCCAGGCCGAGCGCGCCTCGGCCAGGCTCCTGGACGTGCTGGGCGCGGGCGGCGACACGCCCTCGGCGCGCCGGCTGCCCGTCGACGCGGTCGAGGACCTCGTCGGCGACCGGTACGCGGACGTGGTCGCCGTCCACCCTGACCGGGTGCGGCTGCTGCGGCAGTTCCCCGCCGAGGACATCTTCGGCGGCGCCCGCCGCCTCGACGCCATCGGCATCGGCCTCAACCTGCTCGTGCAGAACTTCTCCGGACGCCGGCTGGTGCGCCTGGCCGAGTCGGGCTGCCGGGTGCGGCTGCTGTTCCTCAATCCCGCCTCCAGCGCGGTCAAGCGGCGCGAGCGGGAACTCGGCATCAAGAAGGGCGAGCTGAGCCGGGCCGTCGAGATGAACATCCTGCACATGCGCCGGGTGCGCTCGAAGCTGCGCGACCCGGGCGCCTTCGAGATCCAGGTCTTCGACGAGACGCCCCGCTTCACCGCCTACCTGGTCGACGGGGACGGCTCCGACGGCATCGCGGTCGTGCAGACGTATCTGCGGCGCACTCGCGGCATGGAGGCGCCGGTGTTCGTGCTGCGCAACGGCGGCAAGGTCGTGAGATCGGGGAACCTGGACGAGAGCGGGCTTTTCCCCACCTACCGTGAGGAGTTCGAAGTGGCCTGGGCGGATTCGCGTCCCGTGTCCTGACCTGTTCCACGGAGCAAGCGGAACGTGGTCCTCGGATTGTCAGTGGCGCATGCGAAGGTGGAGGCCACTGGGGGAACGCACCACCGAGAAGGGGGGCCGCCATGGCCTGGCACCGGGAGCTGCTGATCGGCTTCGACCTGGAGACGACCGGGACGGATCCGTATGAGGCACGCATCGTCACGGGGGCGGTGATCGAGGTCAAGGACGGCGAGCCGCTCGGCCGTCGCGACTGGCTGGCCGACCCGGGCGTGGAGATCCCGGCGGACGCGGTGGCGGTGCACGGGATCAGCAATGAGCGCGCGGCAGCCGAGGGCGGACCCGCCGACCGGGTGGCGGACGCGATCGCCGGGGTCCTGGTGGCGTACTGGAGGACGGGCGTCCCGGTCGTCGCCTACAACGCGGCCTTCGATCTGACCCTGCTCAGCGCCGAGTTGCACCGTTACGGACTGCCGTCCCTGCGTGAGCGGCTGGGCGGCCTGGATCCCGCCCCGGTCATCGACCCGTACACCATCGACCGCTGGGCCGACCGCTACCGCCGCGGCAAGCGCAATCTGGAGGCGGTCTGCGCGGAGTACGGGATCGCGCTGGACGCGGCGCACGACGCCGGGGCGGACGCGCTGGCCGCGGCCCGGCTCGCCCGCGCGATAGCCGATCGCCACCCCAAGGTCGCCGCCCTCGGCCCGGCGGAGCTGCACCGCCGTCAGATCGAGTGGTACGCGGCCTGGGCCGCTGACTTCCAGGACTTCCTGCGCCGCAAGGGCAACGCGCAGGCGGTGGTGGACGGCACCTGGCCGCTGCGGGAGGCCGCGGGCGACAGGGTCTGACCCGGGCGACAGGGTCTGACCCGGGCGCCCCTCACATCGGGGCCGGGCCCGCGATGCGTTCCACCCGCGGGTGGGCGAGCCTGGCGTAGTCGGCGCCGGAGATGACCAGCGACCGGTCCAGGCGGGCCGCGTCGAAGTAGAGCCGCGGCTGTGCCACGACGTCCGGATCGGCCACGACATCGAGCGCGGGATCGAAGCTGAACGGCAGAACGGTGCTGGGGACGGCGCGGGCCAGCCGCTCGGCGGTCGCGGCGTCGCTGAAGCCGACGTAGCGGGCCGAGAACAGCGCCCGCACGGCGTCGAGGTCCACCCGCCGGTCCCCCGGGGACGACCGCGAGGACGTGACGTGTGGTGCGTCGGTGGCCTCGGTCACTTTGCTGCGCGAACCGCTCGATGTGGCGATGCCCGCCGGTCATCCGCTCGCCGCGAAGCGGCGCCTGACGCCGCGGGACGTGGCCGACGAGCGGTGGATCACCGTGCACGAGGGCTTCCCGGTCATGGCGACCGTCGAGGCCATCGCCGCCGCGGCGGGGCGGCGGCTGCACATCGCCCACCGCATCAACGAGTTCGCGGTGGTCGCCGAGGCCGTCGCCGCCGGCGGCGGCATCGCGCTGATGCCGCGCTGGACCATGCGCCCGCACCCCGCGCTCGTCCTCAGGCCGCTCAGCGGCGTGCGGGCCAGGCGGCACATCGACGCCCTGTGCCGCCCCGAGCGTACGGCGCGCACGGCGCTCCGCACGGTGCTGACCGAACTGCGCCGCGCCGCGCGGACGATCCGGGAGCGGGACTCGGGGGAAGACACCGGCCGGGAACGGTGACGGGACCCGCGGCGCCGGACGGGCGTCCGGACAGCCGGCTCAGAAGGGATGCCAGCGGACCGTCTCGTCCCCGTCCCGCAGCGACGCCACCCGCCGCTCGAACTCGGCCAGCGCCTCGGGGTTGCCGGGCGCGTGCTGGGCGGCCCAGGCGCAGCCGGCGGTCTCGCGCGCCCCGCGGAGCACGGAGCAGCCCTCCCACTCGCGCACGTCCCAGCCGTAGGCCCGGGTGAAGGAGTGGTACGCCTCGGCCGGCAGCCCGTAGCGGTCGTGGGCGAGGACCATGACCACCAGGTCGTGCTCGCGCAGGTCGGCGGAGAAGGTCTCCAGGTCGACCAGGACGGGGCCGTCCGGGCCGATGTGCACATTGCGGGGCAGCGCGTCGCCGTGGATCGGTCCCGGCGGCAGACGCGGCGTCAGCGCGGACGCCGCGGCGGCGAACCCGTCACGGCGCTCACGCAGATACGCCGCGTCCTCCGGCCGGATGGCGTCGCCCGCGAGCCGCAGCCAGCGCTCCACGCCGCCCAGCAGGTCCCGGGCCGGCAGGGGGACGGAGGGGGAGGGCAGGGCGTGCACGATCCGCAGCAGGCCGGCCAGGTCCCGCGGCTGCGCGGGACGCAGGGGACCGGCCACCCGGTGCCACACCGTCACCGGGTGGCCGTCCACCAGCAGCGGCTCGGGGCCGGCGGCCCGCACCGCGGGGACACCCGCCCCGGCGAGCCACAGGGCGATCTCCAGCTCCCGGCGCGCACGGCCGAGGAGTTCGGCGTCGCGCCCCACCTTGACCACCAGATCGCCGGCGGCGAAGACCGCGTTCTCGCCCAGGGCGAGGAGCCGCGCGTCCCGCGCCGGGGCGGGCAGCACGCCCGCCGCGGCCAGCACGTCGCGCGCCCGTGCCTCGTCCATGGTCCGCCTCCGTGTGCTCGACGCGCTCCCGGCCTGTGCCGCTCAGTGTCGCATTCGCGCAGGTCGCGATGTGTGGACGGGGTGGGGTGGGGGAGCGGACCAGGATGCGGCAGGGCCGCATGGCGACCCAGACACATTGGACGGGACGTATCGTCTCACCTGTGGTCGCGGCCGTGACCACCCCACGGGCGGGCGGCAGCCAGGAGGGCGGCACCCGACGGGCGGCGGACCTCATCGAGGCGGAACTCCCGCGACGGGGCGCCTCCCGCAAGCCCTGACACGCGAGGTGGCCGGGGCGCATGCCCCGGCCACCGGTCATCCGCGCCGTCACCGGCGGCAGGTCAGACGCGGACCTCCTCGTCCTCCTCCACCGCCGGCGGCGGGGGCGCCACCGGAGCCGACTCGTCGTGCGTGAGGTCGGGCAGCCGGTTCAGCCACTTCGGCAGGTACCAGTTGCGCTCGCCGAGCAGGGCCATCACCGCCGGGAGCAGCACACCCCGGATGACGGTCGCGTCGATGAGCACCGCGGCGGCGAGGCCGACGCCCATCTGCTTCATGGACTGCATGGACAGCGTGCCGAAGATCGCGAAGACGGCGACCATGATGGCCGCGGCGCTGGTGACGACGCCCGCCGTGGTCACCACGCCGTGCCTGATCGCCTCCTTCGTCGTACGGCCCCGCAGGCGCGCCTCGCGGATCCGGGAGACCACGAACACGTGGTAGTCCATCGAGAGCCCGAAGAGGATGACGAAGAGGAACAGCGGCAGCCAGGTGACGACGGCACCCACCCCCTCGGCGCCCACCAGCGACGCGCCCCAGCCGTGCTGGAAGACGGCGACCAGGATGCCGTAAGCCGCGCCGACCGACAGCAGGTTCAGTGCGATCGAGGTGATCGCGACCGTGAGGGAGCGGAACGACAGCAGCATCAGCAGGAAGGCGAAGACCACGACGAACGCGAAGACCGGCACCACCGAGCCGATGAGCTGGTCGCTGAAGTCGTGCGAGCCGGCGACCTGACCGGTGATCGGCGCCTGCACACCGTCGACCGTGCCGAGGGTCTCCGGCCGTACCGTGTCGCGCAGCAGTTCGAGGCTCTTGTTCGCCTTGTCCAGGTCGGAGCCGCCGACGAGGGGTACGGAGATCAGGGCCACGTTCTGGGCGTCGTGCACCTTGATGTCGACCGGGCCGCGCGAGGCGCCGGAGCTGATCGCCCGCGCCTGGAACGCGGACAGCGCGGCCTTCACGTCGGCGGCGTTGATGTCCTTCGCCTTCACGACGACCTGGGCCGGCTCGGAGCCGCCGGGGAAGGCGTCGTTGACACGGTTGTACGTGGCCACGACGGGCAGCCTGTCGCCGAACTCCTGGTCCAGGGTGAGGTTCTGGGTCTTCATGCCGAGCGCGGGCGACGCGATCGCCAGCAGGGCACCGGCCGCGACCACCAGGGAGACCGCGGGCCTGGCGAGGACGACCTTGAGGACGGCGCTCCACGTCCGGCTGCCTTCGTCGGCCGAGCGGCCACGCCGGGCCAGCCGCTCGCGTCGGCTGTCCGGGTGCAGGAACGGGATGCGCCCCTTCTCGACCCGCTCGCCCAGCAGCGACAGCAGCGCGGGCAGCACGGTCACCGAGCCGACCATGGCGACCGCGACGACCATCAGCGAGGCCAGACCCATCGACTCGAAGGTGGTGATCCCGGTGAACAGCAGGCCCGCCATCGCGATGCAGACGGTCACACCGGAGACGATGACGGCGCGGCCACTGGTCGCGGCGGCGATGCGCAGCGCGGTGCCCGGGTCGCGGCCGGCCGCGCGCTCCTCGCGCTCGCGCCGCAGGTAGAACAGGCAGTAGTCGACGCCGACGGCCAGACCCACGAGCAGCATCACGGAGTCGGCGGTCTTGCTCATCGGCTGCAGATGGCTGACGAGGCCCATCAGGCCCATCGTCGCCGTGATCGCGGTGAGGGCGAGCGCGACCGGCAGCAGCGCCGCGACCAGCGCGCCGAACGCGATCAGCAGGATGCCGAGCGCCACCGGCACCGCGGAGTACTCGGCCTGATTGAAGTCGTCACCGTACGCGTCGGAGAACGTCTTCTGTATGCTGGCCGCGCCGATCTCCTCGATCCGCAGCCCCGCGTGCTCCTTCTGCACCCCGGCGACGGCCTTCAGCACCGGCCCGACCCGCTTGCCCGCGGTGTCCGCGTCGCCGCGTATGTCGAACTGCACGAGCGCGCTGCGGCGGTCCTTCGAGATGGTCCCCGCGTCGTAAGGGGAGGTCACGTTCGCCACCCGGCCGGTGCCGTCGACGGCCCGCACCACCTCGGTGACGGCGGCCCGGAACTGCGGGTCCGCGGTCGTGGTCCGGCCGTCCTCGGCCTGGATCAGGACGGTTTCACCCGCCGGCTGCTCGATGCCCGCGTCCTTGATGATCGTGGCGGCGGTGTGCGTCTCGCCCTTGAGCTGGTCGCTCTCCTTGACGTCGACGCGGCCGACCGCCGAGCCGGCGGCCACGGCCAGGACGACGAACAGCAGCCAGATGCCGATGGCAGCCCATCGGTGCCGGGCGCTCCAGCCGCCGGCCCGGGCGGCGACGCCTCGCACCCTCGTATCTCCGTTCCCCATGACGGGCTTGCCCTCTCCTGCACGGGTGGCGACCCCCTGCCGCCACCGCCCGCATAGAAGGTATGCGCTACATAAGCGCGACTCGTCGTGCTGCCCGGTGAACCGCCCGCGACCCGGGTCATCCCCTCGGACCGCGCCGCCTCAGCATCTGGGAGGACAGTGGTCCCTTACACCTACCCGGGTTCTCCCGCTCTGGGGTCAGGGTTGGGGCGCATCCCGGACTGCGCGAGGCTCGCGGTGTGGGCTACATCATCATCGGGGCGGGGGCGGGCGGGGGCGCGGTACCTCAACGGCGAGATCGTTCTCCTGGGCCGGCTGCACGGCGTGCCGGCCCCGCTCAACGAACTCCTGCGACGGCTGGCGAACGCGTTCGCCAGGGAGCGCCGCGCGGCCGGCTCGCTCCCGGTGGCGGAGCCGGTGCGGCTGGCGGACGAGGCGGTGGAGGCGGCCGGGGGAGCGCGGGAGAAGTGGACCACTGAAGCGGTCGCCGACTGGACCGGGGGCCTGCGCCAATCGACGACTAGCGTGACGGGCATGCAGAACACCCCGCCCACCCGCGTCGACTTCTTCTTCGACCCCGCCTGCCCGTTCGCCTGGATCACCTCCCGCTGGCTGCTGGAGGTCGAGCGCGAGCGCCCGCTCGACCTCCGTTTCCACGCGATGAGCCTGTATCTGCACAACATCGGCAACGAACTCCCGGACTGGTACCGGGAACTGGTCGACAAGTCGATCGGGCCGGTGCGGGTCGCCGTGGCCGCCGCCGGGCGGCACGGCGAGAAGGTGCTGCGCGACCTGTACACCGCCTTCGGCACCAGGATCCACGAAGGCAAGGAGGAGGACTTCGACGCTGTGGTCGCCGAGTCGCTCGCCGAACTCGGTCTCCCCGCCGGTCTGGCCGCCGCCGCGCACGACCCCGCGTACGACGACGCCGTACGCCGCAGCCATGACGCCGGCGCCGAGCCCGACTCGGGCGGCTATGTGGGCACCCCCACGATCCACGTCGACGGAACGGTGTGGTTCGGACCGGTCCTGCGCGCCGTCCCACGAGGCGCACGGGCGGCCGAACTCTTCGACAGCTTCCGGGTGCTGGCGGGGCACCCCGACTTCTTCGAGCTGAAGCGGACCCGTACCGGCGGGCTGTCCTTCGACTGAGCCCGGTCCGGATGCGTCACCCCCCGTGCGCGCGGATGTCGTGCGCCGGCTTCCTCAGGCACCCATCGCGGCCGGCACCGGCGTGCGCGCCTCGTCGTACCGCTCCAGCAGCAGGCGCGCCACCTCCGGCGCCGGGCCGAGCACCTCGGCCAGGACGTCCGCCTCGGCGGCACCCCGCACGATACGGTCCGGCAGGAACCCCGGCGCCAGCACGTACGGCGCCACGGCCACCCGCGCGCAGCCCAGCGCCCGCAGGTCGCGTACGGCGTCCTGCGTGCGCGGAAGGGATGCGGAGGCGAACGCAGGCCGCACGGCGCACCAACCGGTGTGCCGCCACTCCCGCGCGATTTCTGCGATCACTGCGATCGCCTCCGGGTCGGTGGACCCCGCCGAGGCCAGCACGACCCCGGTCGAGGACTTGTCGGCGCGGCCCAGGCCCGCCTCGTACAGCCGCCGTTCGAGGGCGCGCAGCAGCAGCGGCGAGGGGCCCAGCACATCCGCCTGCCGGATCCTCAGCCGGGCCGGGGCGCCCCGCAGGGCCGCCGGGATGTCCGCCTTCGCGTGGAACGCGCGGGTGAGCAGCAGGGGCAGGACCACGACGTCGCGCACTCCCTGAGCCGCCAGGGAGGCGAGCATCCCGTGCACGGACGGGACGTCGAAGTCCAGGAAGGCGGTCTCCACGCGCAGCCACGGCCGCAGCGACCGTACCCGTCGTACCAGGGCGTGGACGGTGCGGGCGTGCCGCGGGTCGCGGCTGCCGTGGGCGACGACCACAAGGACCGGACGGTGCATCGGAGGGATCACCCTTTCACGAGGAGGCCGCGGCTGCGCAGCACCCACCGCTCAAGCGGGCTGAAGATCAGCAGGTCGATGGCGATGCCGACGAGCAGGATGAGCAGGATGGCCTCGAACACCATGGCCATGTCGCTGGCGTTGCGGCCGTTCTCCAGCAACTGGCCGAGGCCCACCCCCAGATCGGGAGAGGAGGCGATGATCTCCGCCGCCATCAGCGAGCGCCACGAGAACGCCCAGCCCTGCTTCAGTCCCGCGACATAGCCGGGCAGCGCGGCCGGCAGCACGATGTGCCAGGTCCCCCGCAGGCCGGTCGCGCCCAGGGTGCGGCCCGCCCGCAGGAACAGCGGCGGCACCTGGTCGACGCCGGACACCAGGCCGTTGGCGATGGAGGGGACGGCGCCGAGCAGGATCACCGCGTACATCATCGAGTTGTCCAGGCCGAGCCAGACGACGGCCGGCGGCACCCATGCCACCGACGGCAGTGACTGCAGGCCGGACAGGATCGGGCCGATGGCCGCGCGCACGAACCTCACCCGCGCCACCAGCAGACCCAGCGGGGTGCCGATGGCCAGGGCGAACAGGAAGCCCAGCAGACCGCGGGAGACGCTGGTCCAGAGGTAGCCCAGCAGCGTGCCTCGCAGCCACGACTGGTGGACCACGTCCCACACGGCGGACGGCGAGGGCAGCCTGCTCGGGTCGGTGACGATCCGCAGCGAGATCAGCCCCTGCCACACCGCCAGCACCAGCACGACGGCGACGGCGGGCGGCAGTATCTTCCGGGTGAACGTCTGCCGCAGCGGCGGACGGCCGGCGGCCGTCGTCTCCAGGGCGTCGAGGCCGGCCTCCACACCGGCCAGCTCCGAGGTGCTCCGGTCGGCGGCGGTGCCCGCCGAGGTGGTCTCACTGCTGGCCATGACGCCGGATCTCCCCACGCAGTACTTCGGTGATCTCCCTGGACAGGTCCGACACGGGGGCGTCCTCGATGCGGCGCGGCTGCGGGATGTCCACGGCCCACTCGCGGGCCATCCGCCCCGGCCGCGACGAGAGCAGCACCACGCGCTGGGCGAGCCGCACCGCCTCCCGGACGTTGTGCGTGACGAACAGGACCGAGAGTCCCGTCTCACTCCAGATGCGGGCCAGCTCCTCGTGCAGCACGTCCCGGGTGATGGCGTCGAGCGCCGCGAACGGCTCGTCCATCAGAAGCAGCCGGCTGTCCTGGGCGAGCGCCCGGGCCAGCGCGACGCGCTGGCGCATCCCGCCGGACAGCTCGTGCACCCGCTTGCCGTGCGCGCCCTTGAGCCGGACGAGTTCGAGCAGTTCCTCGGCCCGGCCGCGCCGCTCGCCCTTGGGAACACCCCGCAGGCGCAGGGCCAGTTCGATGTTCTTGCCCGCGGTCAGCCATGGGAAGAGGGCGTGCTCCTGGAACATCAGCGCCGGGCGCCCGTGCGTGGTGATGCTGCCCGAGGTCGGGGCGTCGAGCCCGGCGACCAGATTGAGCAGCGTCGACTTGCCGCAGCCCGAGGCGCCCAGGAGGGTGACGAACTCGCCGGGCGCGACATCCAGCGTGATGTCGTCGAGGACTAGCTGCCGCCCCGCGGGCCCCGCGAAGGACTTCGAGACGTGCGCGATGCGGGCGGCCTGCTCCACCGCCTCGGCGGCCTTGGCGTATGTCGTGGCCATGGTCGTCATCTCCTGGGAACTCGGGGAACGCTTGGAGTCGGGGACTCAACGGACGCCGAGGCCGGCGTCGTCGACGGTGCCGGCGCCCGCTTCCGCGAGGACCTTGTTGAGGAGCGTGAGGTCGTAGATGCCGCGCAGGTCCGGCTTCCGCAGCAGACCCGCCTCGGCCGCGTGGTCCGCCTCGGTGCCGAGGGTGGCGGCCAGCGGGTCGTCGGTGGGGCTGATCGACGCCCAGGCCGGGTCCAGCACGTTCGCCGGCAGCGCCTTGCCGGAGTCGGCCTTCACCTGCTCGTTCGCCGACGCCTTCGCCGCGTCCGGATGGGCCGTGATCCACTTGTTGGTCTCGACCGAGGCCCGCAGCACCGCCTCGACGGCCTTCGGGTGCTCCTTCAGGAACCTCTGTGAGACGACGACGTTCGTGATCACGAATTTCCCGCCGGGCCACAGCGACGCCTCGTCCAGCAGGACCCTGCCGCCCTGGGCGACCAGCCTGGACGCGGTGGGCTCCGGCACCCAGGCACCGTCGACGGAGCCGGCCCTGAAGGCGTCCGGGGTCACCTTGTTGTCGCTGCGCACGACGGTGACGTCGCCCGTGCCGCTCTGCGCGTCGACCTTCCAGCCCTGGCGGGCGATCCAGTGGAGGAACGCCACGTCCTGCGTGTTGCCGAGCTGAGGGGTGGCGATCCTCTTGCCCTTGACGTCCTTCAGGGACCTGATCTTCTCCGGGTCGACCACGAGCTTCACACCGCCGGACGCCGAACCTCCGACGATGCGCAGGTTCTTGCCGTTGGACCTGGTGTAGCCGTTGATCGCCGGGGACGGGCCGATCCAGCCGATGTCGATGGAGCCCGAGTTCAGTGCCTCGATCTCGGAGGGGCCGGCGTTGAAGGTCGCGTACTCGGCCCTCGTCGCGCCCAGCGCCTTCTGGAAGATGCCCCGCTCGCGGCCGACGAGGGCGGTGGCGTGCGTGAGGTTGCCGAAGTAGCCGATCCTGACGGAGTCGAGGCCGTCGGTCTTTCCGGCCCCGGCGGCGATCGCCTGGTCGGCCGCGCCGTCCTCGGCCTGGGAGCCGTAGCCGCAGGCGGCCAGGGCGAGGAGGGGGAGCGCGGCGAGCGCCGCTGTGCCGCGGCGAAGGAGCGAAGGGCGGGTGGCAGGCACGGGAGGGGTTCCTCTCGTCGGTCCGGCGGTCACGGTCCGTCAGGTCGTGGCCGGGAAGTCGGCAGGTCTTCGTCGTCTCCTGCGCGGCAGGGGGCGGAGCGACGGCAGGGCGTGCGGGCGGTGCACGGACGTCATCGCGCACATCGCGCCACTCCGCCCTGCCCGCTGCCGAGGGCTCCGCTGCCGACGCGGCCCCCCTCCTTCGCGAACGTCGCGTAGACGTCCTTCGTGAACGTCGCATGGACGTCGGTGGAGTTCATGTCAGAAATCCCACCCCTCGCCCTCGGCCCGGTCCTTGACCGGCTCGGGGGCGGCGAAGGACTCGCCGACCATGCCGGCCGTCAGCGTGGTGCCGTCCGCCGGATCGATCAGGATGAAAGAGCCGGTGCGCCGAGAGTCGGCGTACGAGTCCACCGGCAGCGGCTCAGCGGTACGGATCTTCACCCGGCCGATGTCGTTGGCGGCCAGCAGTCCCGGGTGCGGGTGCGGGGACAGGTCGTCGAGCGTGAGACGGGACGGGATGTCCTTGACGATCGCCTTGACGGTGCGGGTGCCGTGCTTGAGCAGCACGCGGTGGCCGACCGTCAACGGCTGGTCGGCGACGTGGCACACGGTCGCCTCGATGTCTTGCGTGGTCGGGGGCGCGTCCTCGGCCGGGACGATCAGGTCGCCGCGCGAGATGTCGAGGTCGTCCTCCAGCAGCAGGGTCACCGACTGCGGGGTCCAGGCCGCGTCGACCGGCCGGCCCAGCAGGTCGATGCCCGAGACCCTGGTCGTGCGCCCCGACGGCAGGACGGTGACCCGGTCGCCGACGCGGAACGTGCCGGCCGCGATCTGGCCCGCGTACCCCCGGTAGTCCGGGTGCTCGGCGGTCCCCGGACGGATCACGTACTGCACGGGCAGCCGCGCGTGGCAGCGCGCCAGATCGTGGCTGACCGGGACCGTCTCCAGGTGCTCCAGGACGGTCGGCCCGCCGTACCAGTCCGTGTTCGCGGACGGTTCCACGACGTTGTCGCCGGTCAGCGCCGAGATCGGGATCGCGGTGACGTCGGGGACGCCCAGTTCGGTCGCGTACGCCGTGAACTCCTCGGCGATCGCCGCGAAGACGGACTCCCGGTGGCCGACCAGGTCCATCTTGTTGACGGCGAGGACGACGTGCGGGACGCGCAGCAGGGCGGCGATCGCGGCGTGGCGGCGGGTCTGCTCGACGACGCCGTTGCGGGCGTCGACCAGGATCACCGTCAGCTCGGCCGTGGAGGCACCGGTGACCATGTTGCGGGTGTACTGCACATGACCCGGGGTGTCGGCGAGGACGAACCGCCGGCGCGGGGTGGCGAAGTAGCGGTAGGCCACGTCGATCGTGATGCCCTGCTCGCGTTCGGCGCGCAGGCCGTCGGTGAGCAGCGCGAGGTCCGGGCCGTCCTGTCCGCGGCTCGCCGAGGCGCGCTCCACGGCCTCCAGCTGGTCGGCGAGGACCGACTTGGAGTCGTGCAGCAGACGGCCGACCAGCGTGGACTTGCCGTCGTCGACCGAGCCGGCGGTGGCGAACCGCAGGAGCGTGGTGGCGGAGAGTTCCGTGGTCGTGGTCATGCTCAGAAGTACCCCTCGCGCTTGCGGTCCTCCATGGCGGCCTCGGAGAGCCGGTCGTCGGCGCGCGTCGCGCCGCGCTCGGTGAGCCGGGACGCGGCGATCTCGGCGATGACCTCCTCCAGCGTCACCGCGCCGGAGTCGACGGCGCCGGTGCAGGACATGTCGCCCACGGTCCGGTACCGCACCAGACGCTTCTCGACCCGCTCGCCGTCCTTCGGGCCGCCCCACCCGCCGGCCGTCAGCCACATGCCCCCGCGCCGGAAGACCTCGCGCTCGTGCGCGAAGTAGATCTCCGGCAGGCCGATGTCCTCGCGGGCGATGTACTGCCACACGTCCAGTTCGGTCCAGTTGGACAGCGGGAAGACGCGGACGTGCTCCCCGGGCGCGTGGCGGCCGTTGTACAGGTTCCACAGCTCCGGGCGCTGGCGGCGGGGATCCCACTGGGAGAACTCGTCGCGCAGCGAGAAGACCCTCTCCTTGGCGCGCGCCTTCTCCTCGTCGCGGCGCCCGCCGCCGAAGACGGCGTCGAAGCGCTCGGACTGGATCTTCTCCGTCAGCGGAAGCGTCTGCAGGGGGTTGCGGGTCCCGTCGGGCCGCTCCTTGAGGACGCCCCGGTCGATGTAGTCCTGCACGGACGCCACGTGCAGCCGCAGCCGGTGCCTCTCGACCGTGCGGTTGCGGTACTGCAGCACCTCGGGGAAGTTGTGCCCGGTGTCCACGTGCAGCAGCGAGAAGGGCACCGGCGCGGGCGTGAACGCCTTCAGCGCCAGGTGGAGCATGACGATGGAGTCCTTGCCGCCGGAGAACAGGATCACCGGCCGCTCGAACTCGCCCGCCACCTCGCGGAAGATGTGCACGGCCTCGGACTCCAGCGCGTCCAGGTGGCTCAGGGCGTACGGGCTTCCCGTTCCCTCCGCGACCTCGGCGACGGTCGTCATGCCAGTCCCCTTTCGCTCAGCAGCGCGTACACGGCCGCCGCCGACTCCTGCACGGTCTGGTGCTGCGACTCGATGCGCAGATCGGGCGCGACGGGCTCCTCGTACGGGTCGTCGACGCCCGTCAGCCCGGTCAGCTCGCCCGCCGCCTGCCTGGCGTACAGCCCCTTCACATCGCGCACGGAGCAGACCTCGACCGGGGTCGCCACGTGCACCTCCAGGTATGGCGCACCGCTGTTCCGGTGGCGCTTGCGCACCGCCTCGCGGCTGTCCGCGTAGGGCGCGATCACCGGGACGAGCGCCTTGACGCCGTTGCGGGCGAGCAGGTCGGCGAGGAAGCCGATGCGCTGCACATTGGTGTGCCGGTCGGCGCGGCTGAAGCCCAGGCCCGCCGAGATGAACTCGCGGATCTCGTCGCCGTCGAGCACCTCGACGAGGTGGCCCTTCTCGCGCAGCCGCCCGGCCAGTTCGTACGCGATGGTGGTCTTGCCGGCGCTCGGCAGACCCGTGAGCCAGACGGTGGCTCCGGTCGTCACGTGTGACTCCTGATTCGTTGGGATCCCGGTCATGGTCAGCCGTGCAGCCCGCATTCGGTCTTGGCGCGGCCCGCCCAGCGGCCGGCGCGCGCGTCCTCACCGGCCAGGACCCGGCGGGTGCACGGGGCGCAGCCGACGGAGGCGTAACCGTCCATGAGCAGCGGGTTGGTGAGCACACCGTGTTCGGCGATGTACGCGTCCACGTCGTCCTGGGTCCAGCGGGCGATCGGCGAGATCTTGACCTTGCGGCGCTTCTCGTCCCAGCCGACGACCGGGGTGTTCGCCCGGGTGGGGGCCTCGTCGCGGCGCAGCCCGGTGGCCCAGGCGTCGTAGTCCTTCAGCCCCTCCTCCAGGGGCAGGACCTTGCGCAGCCTGCAGCACAGGTCGGGGTCGCGGTCGTGCAGCCGGGGACCGTACCCGGCGTCCTGCTCTGCCACGGTCTGACGCGGGGTCAGGGTGATGACGTTGACGTCCATCACGGCCTCGACCGCGTCGCGGGTCCCGATGGTCTCCGGGAAGTGGTAGCCGGTGTCGAGGAACACCACGTCGACGCCGGGCATGGCCTGCGAGGCCAGATGGGCCACCACCGCGTCCTCCATGGAGGAGGTCACGCAGAAGCGGCTGCCGAAGGCATCGGCCGCCCACCGGAGGATCTCCGGCGCAAAGGCGTCCTCCAGGTCCCGGCCCGCCTGCTCGGCGAGCGCCTTCAACTCCTGAGCAGGACGTCGTTCCTGAGCCGTCGTCATAGCGGGTCTCCTCCGTTGTCGGCTGGTCGCAGCCCGCGCGCGAGCAGTCCGAGGAACGCCAGCCGGAAGGCCCGGTTGCAGGCCGCGCACTCCCAGGCGCCGTGTCCCTGCTCCTCGCTCGGGCGCAGATCCTCCTCGCCGCAGTAGGGGCAGTAGAAGGGGGCGGCCCGCTCACTCACGACAGTGCCTCCTCGTCGGCGCGCGCGACCCAGGCCGCGAACCGCTCGCCCTCCTCGCGCTCCGCCTGGAACCGCCTCAGGACGCGCTCGATGTAGTCCGGAAGTTCCTCCGACGTGACCTTGAGGCCGCGGACCTTGCGGCCCAACCCGGCCTGAAGACCGAGCGCGCCGCCCAGGTGCACCTGGAATCCCTCGACCTGCTCGCCCTTGTCGTCGAGGACCAGCTGGCCCTTGAGACCGATGTCCGCGACCTGGATACGGGCGCAGGCGTTCGGGCAGCCGTTGAGGTTGATGGTGATCGGCTCGTCGAAGTCCGGGAGGCGGCGCTCCAGTTCGTCGATCAGCCGGGAGCCCCGCGCCTTGGTCTCGACGATGGCGAGCTTGCAGTACTCGATGCCGGTGCAGGCCATGGTGCCGCGCCGGAAGGGCGAGGGGCGGACCGTGAGGTCCAGCGATTCCAGGCCCTCGACGAGGGAGTTGACCTGGGTCTCCGGGACGTCGAGGATGATCATCTTCTGCTCGACGGTGGTGCGCACCCGGCCCGAGCCATGCGCCTCGGCGAGGTCTGCGATCTTGGTGAGCGTCGTACCGTCGACGCGGCCGACGCGCGGGGCGAAGCCGACGTAGTACCGCCCGTCGCGCTGACGGTGGACGCCGACGTGGTCGCGCCACTGCTGGACGGGCTGCTCGGGAGCGGGACCGTCGACCAGCGCGCGGCCCAGGTACTCCTCCTCCAGCACCCGGCGGAACTTCTCGGCGCCCCAGTCGGCCACGAGGAACTTCAGGCGGGCCCGGTTGCGCAGCCGGCGGTAGCCGTGGTCGCGGAAGATCGACAGGACGCCCTCGTAGACGTCCGGGACCTCCTCCAGCGGCACCCAGGCGCCCAGCCGCACGCCCAGTCGGGGATTGGTGGACAGGCCGCCGCCGACCCACAGGTCGAAGCCCGGCCCGTGTTCGGGGTGCCGGACGCCGACGAACGCGACGTCGTTGATCTCGTGCACCACGTCCAGCAGGGGCGAGCCGGAGACGGCCGTCTTGAACTTCCGGGGGAGGTTGGAGTACGCCTTGTTGCCCAGGACGCGGCGCTTCATCTCCTCCAGGGCGGGGGTGGCGTCGACGATCTCGTCCTCGGCGATGCCGGCGACGGGAGAGCCGATCATCACGCGGGGGGTGTCGCCGCAGGCGGTGACCGTGGACAGGCCCACGGCCTCCAGGCGGTTCCAGATCTCGGGGACGTCCTCGATCCGGATCCAGTGGTACTGGACGTTCTGCCGGTCGGTGATGTCGGCGGTGCCGCGCGCGAACTCCTGCGAGACCTCGCCGATGACGCGCAGTTGACGGGTGGTGAGCCGGCCGCCGTCGATGCGGACGCGCATCATGAAGTACCGGTCGTCCAGCTCCTCCGCTTCCAGGACCGCGGTCTTGCCGCCGTCGATACCGGGCTTGCGCTGGGTGTACAGGCCCCACCAGCGCATCCGTCCGCGCAGGTCGTTGGGGTCGATGGAGTCGAAGCCCCGCTGGGAGTAGATCGTCTCAATGCGTGTCCGCACATTGAGACCGTCGTCGTCCTTCTTGAACTGCTCGTTGCCGTTGAGCGGGGTGAAGTGACCCGCGGCCCACTGACCCTCGCCACGGTGACGGCTCACCTTGCGGCGGGGCACGGCGGATTTCTGCGGGGAGGCGGCCATGGTGGATACGTCCTTCGGGACAGGCAGGGAAAAACGGCACCGACCTGCGCAAACGGGGGTACGGGCAGGCGTGCGCACCCCTGCGCAAGGGTCGGGAAAGTCGAGAAAAGTGGAGAAACCGGCGCGGGCGGGAGGCTCTCAGCGGACCGGACAGATGGCGCTGGACATGCGGCCGAGATCGACGTGCCGTCGACTCACCAAGGCGATTCCAGTTCCGGGCATGAGGGAAGCCTGTCACGGCGATCTGGACACAGTCCAGTTTTGCCCATCATGCGGACACCCTTGTCCCGGAATGCGGGACAAGGGTGTCGTCGGTCACATGGTACGGCCGTGTTCGCGTCCTCGCAGGTCAGACGGCCTGCGCCCCAGGCCACGGGCCCGGGGTGGGAACCTCCGGTTCCTCCTCGACCCGGGTGTCGAACAGCCGGAAACCACGGCGCTGGTAGTTGGCCATCGCGTGCTCGCCGTCCTTGCTGCACGTGTGCAGCCACACCCGCTTCGTCTGCGCCAGCCCAGGCCACCGGTCCGCGAGGTCCCATGCCCGCGCGGCCCCGTACGACAGCAGGTGCCCGCCGATCCGCCGTCCCCGGAAGGCCGCCAGGAGCCCGAAGTAGACGATCTCCACGACCCCGTCGCCCTGCGGCTCCAGCTCCACATACCCCGCGGGCGTGCCCCGGTCGTGGGCCACCCAGGTCTCCACGCCCGGCCGGTCCAGGTACTCCCGCCACTGCGCGTAGGTCCAGCCCAGCCGGTCGACCCAGCGGATGTCCCCGCCGACCGAGGCGTACAGGAAGCGGCTGAACTCCGGCGACGGCACCCCGGCGCGGACGATGCGGACGTCGCCCTCGGGAGCCGCCGCGGGCAGCAGATCGGCCGGGGATGTCTGCTCCAGGGACCACGTGGTCACGGTGATGCTGCTCATGCGCTCAGGGAATCACGGGGGCACGCGCTACGACAAAGGTGTTCCGGCCCGCGGTCCCGGGGCCGGCGCCCTACCTCATGGCCTCCTCCACGGAACCGAGCGGCACCGCGTACAGCACCCGCCCGTCGGCCGGTCCGTCCCCCCGGCCCTCGTCGCCCGGTACGCCCTCCGTCAGCGTCCACAGCTCGCCCGTCTCCTGCCAGTACGACAGGGACGCCGTGTGCCGGCCCCAGCATGTGTGGCTCTCGTCGGACCCGCAACGCGCCGCCTTCGCCTTGGACGTGGTCTGCCGCCAGAGCGTGCCGCGCCGACCGTCGGACGTCGGCGCGCGGTCGACGTACCAGTCGGCCCGCTCCGCCCCGGCGCGCCGGTGGGAGAGCACGCCCCGCACCCCGGTCGCCTCCGTCTCGTACGCCTCGGCCGCCCGGACGCCGCCGCGCGCGTCCGTGGCGAGCAGACCGCCGCGGCCCGGCACGGTGCTGTACGCGTAGCGCCATACGCGCGCCGCCCGGTGGCTGCCGCCGGCCGGGAACCATTCGCTCGCGACCAGGCTGTCCGGGACCGAGGTGCGGTCGAGGGAGAGGGCGGAGAAGCAGGGCGCCGCGCGGTCGTCCGCCGTCGAACAGGGGCCGTCGGTGAGGCGGTAGGAGCCGACCGCCGGCAGTACGTACTGGTAGCCGTGCGCGGCGAAGCCGCCCTTCACCCGGCCGATCGCGGGACCGTCGACGTTCGCCCTGAAGATGCGGTGCAGGTCGAAGACCAGCAGGGAGCCGCGGGCGGCGGCGATGAGCTTGTCCTGGTACCAGACCATGCCGGACAGACGGGTGCGGACGGCGGTGTAGTCCTTGCCGTCGGCGCGTGGGACGACCGGCAGGACCCAGCGGTAGGCGAGGCGGGCGGGGTCGTTCGCGTCGATGAAGGCGATCCTGGCGAGGCCACGGTCGGCGGCCGGGCCGCCCGGGCGGTCGTCGTGCGCCCATCCGGACAGGATGACCCGGTCGGGACCCCAGTGGCCGTCGTCGTCGGCGTCGCCGGAGGTGGTCAGGGACCGGGGCAGCCACTGTGTGGTCGTCGCGTCGCGGCGGTCCCAGCAGTAGGCGCGCGTGGCGGCCGGCTCGACGGGCAGCGCGTCCGTCTCGGCCGCGTCGCACCCGGAGCGCTCGCGCATGGTGCGGTCGGCGGAGGCGAGGACGCCGTGCACGCCGACGTTGCCCCCCATGGCGCGGGAGAGCGTGTCCAGGGTGCCGCGGGCGGTGAGGTCCTCGTGAAGGCGGAACCGGGCGGTCTCGGCCCGGGCGGTGACGCGGGTCAGTCCTCCGGGGTCGTCCCCGCCCGCGGCCTGCGAGGCGCTGATCAGTGTGGCGGCGGCGGTGAGCGCCAGCGCGGTCCCGGCCAGCGTGGCCCGCAGCGCTTGGCCCCTGCGCCTGCGACGGTGCCTGCCACGGTGCTTCATACTTCCTCCCGGGGTAGGCCAACTGCTCCTCGTGATCCGGATGTTGACGGGGGAACGGGTGGGGTGGCCTATGAGAGGGATGCTACGGCAGACGTCCGTGGGACCGGTCGAAGACCCGGGAAAAGCAGGGTTATCCCCACCGTGAGGGTCATATGCCGCGGGAGTGTGCGGCGGGCGGTTGCGCGGTGGGGCGGGGCACACCGGTCAGGGTGTCGCGCGCCCTCACCACGCCCGGCGCCACGGAGTGCGGCAGCAGGTCCCGCGGGTCGTCGGGGGTCAGCACCTCCACCTCCGCCGACTCGCGGAAACGATACGGCCGGTGCTCCAGAACGGCCCCGAGATAGCGCCGTACGCGGGACACCTCCGCGCGGACCGTGACCGTGCGGGCCGGGTCGCCGAACATGTCGGCGGCCAGGGCGGCGGCGGTGCGGTCGGTGCGGCCGGTGCGGCCGAGCGCGAGCAGATAGAGCAGTTCGGCGTGCCGGGGGCTGAGTTCCCGGGTCCAGGAGCCCGTGTTGCCCGACACCGTCACCGACCAGCGGTGCGGATGCCCCACATCGAGGACGATCCGGGTCGCGGGCGTCACCACGAGCGCGTCCGCGGTGCGCACCAGCCAGCCGCCCGGCAGCGGCTCCACCTCGCAGGGGCCCAGCGACGGCAGCAGGCACCGGCCGGGCGAGAGGGACGCGGGCAGAGCCACCCGGCTGGTGTACGGCATCCCGGTCACCGCCGCCGTCCAGCCGTCCTTGTCCACCGCCAGCGCCCGGCCGCCGAGCTTGGCGAGCAGCGGCGCCGCCACCGCGCGCAGCCGCTCCACGGTGCCGAGGTGCATCTCCCGAAGCCGGGCCTCCGCGAGCTTGGCCACCGAGTCCACCCAGGCGAGCGTCGCCGGGTGCATCGTCTCCAGCGGGCCGCTCACGTCCACCACCCCCAGCAGCCGGCCGTTGCGCGGGTCCGTGACCGGGGCGCCCGCGCACGTCCACGACGCGTGCGAGCGGACGAAGTGCTCGGACGCGAAGACCTGCACCGGACGCCGGGTCGCCACGGAGGTGCCGACGCCGTTCGTGCCGACGACCTCCTCGCCCCAGTGCGCCCCGGGCTCCAGGCCCAGCCGGTCCGCCTGGCGCAGCACCCGGGGGCTGCCCTCGCGCCACAGCACCCGGCTGTCCGCGTCGGCGACGACCATGATGTGCTCGGTGACGTCCGCGACCGACAGCAGACTCTCCCGTAGGACGGGCAGCACGGGACGCATCGGGGAGTCGCGGCGGCGCTGCTCCACCTCGTCGCGGCCGAGCGGGGCGGCCCGGACGTCGTGGTCGGGGTCGACGCCGCTGCGCAGCATGCGCCCCCAGGACGCCCCGATCACCGGGCGCGGCGGTACCGGGGTGCGCTGTCCGGCGAGCGTGGCCCTGCGCACTTCGCTGAGCACGCGCGCCGCCTGCGCGGCGTCCAGGGTGGCGAGCCGTGTGACGTCGTCCGCCGAGTGCGCCACTGGGCCTCCCCGATGTCCTGTCCGTCTCCGCCCCCTCCGGCCGGGCGGGAACGCCCGGTCCGGAACGACGGTGCTGTCATCTTGCCGCCTGTCCGGGACGGAGGGACGCACTCCGCCCGCAGCGGGCGCGTTGCAACCCCCTGCAACCCTGGCGAACGGCCGTGTGGTCGTTGAAGACTTGGGCGACGCCGCTGCGGCGTCGCCCGCGCTCCTTCAAGGGGGGCGGCAGCGCGGGGGTGGTGCCGTGTCGGCGCAGCACCACCCCTGCGAGGTGCTCCTTCCGGGACGCCTTCGGCGTACGGGACGGACCGTCAGACGACCGGCCTCGCCCGCTCCACCACCGCGGCCAGGTCCAGGCTGTGCGGCAGGGTGCCGAAGGCCGCGCCCCAGTCGCCGCCGAGACGGGAGGCACAGAAGGCGTCGGCGACCTCCGGCGGCGCGTACCGGACGAGCAGCGCGCCCTGGAGCACCAGCGCCATCCGCTCCACCAGGCGGCGTGCCCGCGCCTCGATGCCCTCCAGATCGGACAGCTCGGTCAGCAGGCCCTTGACCGCGGCGTCCAGACGGTGGTCGGCGCCGTGCGCCCGGCCGACCTCCCGGAGGTAGGCGTCGAGGGCGTGCGGTTCGCGCTGGAGCGCCCGCAGCACGTCCAGTGCCTGCACATTGCCCGCGCCCTCCCAGACGGAGTTGAGCGGCGACTCGCGCAGCAGCCGGGGCATGCCGGACTCCTCCACATAGCCGTTGCCGCCGAGGCACTCGGATGCCTCCGCCACCACCGGGGTGCAGCGCTTGGTCACCCAGTACTTGGCGGCCGGCACCGCGAGCCGCAGGAACGCCCGTTCCTGCTCGCTCCCGTCGTCGTACGCCGCCGCGAGCCGCAGGCCGAGCGTCGTGGCCGCCTCCGACTCCAGGGCCAGGTCGGCGAGCACGTTGCGCATCAGCGGCTTGTCGATGAGCCTGCCGCCGAACGCCTCCCGGTGGGCGCAGTGGTGGAGCGCCTGCGAAACCGCCTGCCGCATCAGCGCCGTCGAGCCGAGGACGCAGTCGAGTCGGGTGGCCGCGACCATCTCGATGATGGTGCGCACCCCGCGGCCCTCGTCGCCCACCCGGCGCGCCCAGGTCCCGGCGAACTCCACCTCGCCGGAGGCGTTGGACCGGTTGCCGAGCTTGTCCTTGAGCCGCTGGATCATGAACGTGTTCCGTGCGCCGTCCTCCAGCACACGGGGCACGAGGAAGCAGGTGAGCCCGCCCGGTGCCTGGGCCAGCACCAGGAACGCGTCCGACATGGGTGCCGAGCAGAACCACTTGTGGCCCGTCAGCTCGTACGTGCCGTCCTCGGCGAGCGGCCGGGCCGCGGTGGTGTTGGCGCGGACGTCGCTGCCGCCCTGCTTCTCCGTCATGCCCATGCCGAAGATCACGCCGGGCTTCTCCGCGGCCGGGCGCAGATCCGGGTCGTAGACCGTGGAGGTCAGCCGCGGCTCCCACTCGGCGGCGAGTGCGGGGTCCGTGCGCAGGGCGGGCACCGCGGAATGGGTCATCGACAGCGGGCAGCCGTGGCCCGCCTCGGCCTGGGACCAGATCACGAACGAGGCCGCGCGGCGCACATGCCCGCCCGGGCGTGACCAGGCCGCAGTCAGCCCCGCTGTGACGCCCTTGCCGAGCAGCCGGTGCCATGCCGGATGGAACTCGACCTCGTCGACGCGATTGCCGTAGCGGTCGTGGGTCCGCAGTTTCGGCGGATTCTCGTTCGCCTGGGCCCCCCACTCCTGTACCTGCGCGGAACCGGCGCTGAGCCCGAGCCCCGACAGCTCGGAGCGGGCCTCGTCGAGGAGCGCCGGGTCCAGATGCCGCTCGACGGCCTCCGCCAGGGCCCGGTCGGCGGTGAAGACGTCGTAACCGACCAGGGGCGGAGCCTGGTTGGTCACGGTATGCGTGCTGGCTGCCATGGAAGCGAACCTACTCCTCGGTACGCCCCGGGTCACCCGTCTTGGCGCGGCGCATGCCCCACCTCGGGCAGGTCGTCCCACCGGGGGGTGAGTGCGGGCCCCGGCGGCGGATACCGTTATGGTGTGCAGCCAGCAGAAAGTGAACCCTCCCAGCGGCCTTCGGGCCGTCTCCACCGGGCGCGTGCCCTCTACCGGAACGTCTCCAAGCGCAGGACCGCGTGGCTGCTGCTGAAGGACACCGTCAACTCCTGCATGGAGTACCGCATCCTCGGTCTCGCGGCCGAGGCGGCGTTCTTCACGCTGCTGTCCGTGCCGCCGCTGCTGCTGAGCCTGATCGGGCTGCTCGGGTACGTCGACGACTGGACCGGCGCCGACACCATCCAGAGCCTGGAGAACAACCTCCTGGAGGCGTCCCGCACGGTCCTGTCCGACAAGGGCGTCACGGAGATCGCCCAGCCGATCCTGCACGACGTGATGAAGGGCGGCCGGCCCGACATCATCTCCATCGGCTTCCTGTTCGCCCTGTGGTCGGGGTCGCGGGCGGTGAACGTCTTCATCGACACCATCACCGTGATGTACGGGCTCGACGGCACCCGGGGCATCGTCAAGACGCGGCTGCTCGCGTTCGTGCTCTTCATCGTGGCGCTGCTGATCGGCTCGGTCGCGCTGCCGCTGATGGTGGCGGGGCCGGACGCGGTGGTGAACGTCGTGCCGTGGTCGACGACGGTGGTGCAGATCCTGTACTGGCCGGTGGTCATCATCCTGTCGGTGGTGTTCCTGACGACGCTGTACCACGTGTCGGTGCCGGTGCGCTCGCAGTGGGTGGAGGACGTGCCCGGCGCGCTGGTGGCGCTGGCGATGTGGGTACTGGGCAGCCTCCTGCTGCGTATCTACCTGACGCACACGGTGGAGGGCCCGACCATCTACGGTTCGCTGGCCGCGCCCGTGGCCGTGCTGCTGTGGATCGGCGTGTCCGCGTTCGCGGTCCTCGTCGGCGCGGCCGTCAACGCGGCGATCGACCGCGTGTGGCCGGCCGCGGCGACGGCGGCGGCCCGGGAGGCGAACGAGCGGCTGCGGCAGGAGCAGGCGGCGGAGTACGTGGCCCGCGCG
>NZ_JBHUDX010000027.1:0-34960 GCF_042678285.1 Streptomyces caeni | reverse complement strand
CGCGCGGCCGACCCCGACGACCCGGACATGCCGTCGGAGTTCCCGGAGCGCTGGTCCCGCTTCCTGCCCCCGGAGGACGTCACGTCACGGCTGCGGACACATGCGCGTAGCGCGCCTCCCCAGGCACGGAAGGCGGACGAGGCGGGGGAGTGAGCGGCCCCCTGCCGCCTTCGGGATGGTTCCCGCCGTGCGGCCGGCCGACGGGACCGTACGCGGTCCGGGGTGATCGCCCGCCGGGGGCCACCGGGCCCCCGAGAGCGTAGCGTGGGGCACATGGCCGCCGGCGAAGACGGATACGCGGAACGGGCGTCCCGGCTCGACGGCGCGGTCGTGTGGACGAACACGCCGAGCGCCGCGGGGCCGCCGGTGCTGCCCGACGGCTGCATGGACCTGCTGTGGACCGAGGGCAGGCTCCTGGTCGCGGGCCCCGACACACACGCCCACCACCCCGGGAACCCGCCCACACACTGGGCCGGTGTCCGCTTCCGCCCCGGCGGCGGGCCCGCCCTCCTCGGCGTACCGGCGTACGAACTGCGCGACCGGCGCGTCGAGCTGGCCGACCTGTGGCCCGCCGCCGAGGTGCGCCGACTGGCCGGGCGGGTGAGCGCCGCCGCCGATCCCGCGACCGCACTGGAGGAGATCGCGCTGGAGAGGGCCGGACGGGCGTCGGCCCCCGACCCGCTGCTCGGTGCCCTGGTCGCGGCCCTCGACGCGGGCCGCCCGGTGGCCGCCACCGCCGACGCCCTGGGCCTGGGCGCACGCCAGTTGCACCGCCGCTCGCTCACCGCGTTCGGCTACGGCCCGAAGACGCTGGCCCGCGTGCTGCGGCTGCAGCGGGCGCTGGCGCTGGCGCGGTCCGGGGTGCCCTACGCGCAGACCGCGGCACGTGCCGGTTTCGCCGACCAGGCCCATCTGGCGCGCGACGTGCGGCAGCTGGCGGGGATGCCGCTGGGTGACCTACTGGCCCGCGGGTAGCTGCGCGAACAGGTCGACGCCGTTGCCGTCCGGGTCGTGCACGACCGCGTACCGCATCCCCCAGGGGGCGTCCCACGGCTTGAGCTCGCCGTGGTACCCGGCGCCCACCAGCTCCTCGTACACCCTGTCCACCTCGGCGGGGGAGTCGCAGCGGAAGGCCGGCGCGACCCGGTAGCCGCCGGCGGGGGGCTGCCAGCCGGGGTGGAAGGAGCGGACGGTCTCCTCGGGGTCCAGGGCGAGCCGCAGCCCGCCCGGCAGTTCGGCCTCGACGTGCGGCTGCCGCTCGGCGCCCTCGGGGAAGACGAGGCCGAGACGGCGGTAGAAGGCGAGGGACGCGGCCAGGTCGGAGACGACGAGGCCGATCACGTCGAATCGTGGAGTCATACGGCCACCGTAGGAGGGCGAAGGGGGCCGGGTCTTGAACGAATCGGACCTGGGCGGTCCCGGGCGGACGGCCGCGGGCGCCTTTGGCGGGATCACCGCGAGCCGCTGCCGGCGTGGGGCGGAGGCACATGGCGCCGGTGGCGGCGCGGCGGGGGTCCGGGCGGGGCGCCCAGCTCCAGCACGATCGACGCGCCACCGGCCGGCCCGTTGCCCAGCTCCAGCGTTCCGGCGGCCGCCTTCGCCGTACGCCGTGCTATGTCGAGGCCGAGCCCCGTGGAGCCCGCCTGGCTGGCGCCGCGCTCGGTGGGGAAGCCTCCGGTGAATCCCGGCCCGGCGTCCTGCACCGTCAGCCGCGCGCCGCCGCCCGGCCGAGGCGAGAGGCCGACGCCGAAGGCGACTCCGTCCGGCGTGTGCGCGAAGACATTGTCCAGGAGCACGTCCACGCAGGCCGCCAGGTCCTCGGCGGAGGCGAGCACGGGAATCGGGCCCGCCGGTATCCGGACCGACATCGGCCGCTGCTGCTCGTCCGCGAGCACCGACCAGAAGTCGGCGCGCTCCCGTACGACCGCGGCGGCGTCGCAGACCGCCCACAGGCCGCCGTGGGACGGGCGGCGCGCCTGCCGGATGATGTCGCTCACGGTGCGTTCCAGCGTGTCGAGTCCCTCGCTGATGGTCCGGCTCTCCTCGGGGTCGGCCAGCGACTCCGCCTCGATGCGGAGCGCGGTCAGCGGGGTGCGCAGGCGATGCGAGAGGTCCGCGACGGACTCGCGTTCCCTCGTCAGCAGTTCCCCGATGCGCCCGGCCAGGGTGTTGAGCGCGGTTCCCACCTTGCGTACCTCCGGCGGACCGGCGGGTGACGCCCTGGCCGACAGATCGCCCGCCCCGAGGCGGTCGGAGGCGTGCGCCAGATCGCTGAGGGGCCGGACGAGCGAACGGGCGAGCCGGTCGGCCACCAGGACGCTCAGCACCAGCAGCCCGGCCCCCACCGCGCCCAGCAGCAGCCAGGCCGTGCCGAGCCCGTGGCGCAGTTCGGACTCCGGGGCGAAGACCCGGATGACCGCCGTGCCCTCCGGCAGCCCTTGGACCGCGACCAGGACCTCGACTCCTCCCGGGGCCTGGGCGACGATGCTGCGGCCGCTCGCGGCCAGGCGCATGGCCTGCGAGCGCGGCGCCGATGCCCCCACGGTGCCGCCGTCGGCGAGGAACACGGTCAGGGGACTGGCGGGGGCCCTGGCGTCCAGCTCTCTGACGACCTGGGCCAGTCGGGGCCGGTCCAGGGGGGCGACCAGGGGCGTGATCGACTGGGCCCGGGTCACGGCCCTGTCGATCGCGCGGTCCTCGGCGACGGTGCGCACGAGCAGTCCCAGGGGCAGCAGGAAGGCGACCAGGACGAGAGAGCTGGTCGCCACCACCAGAAGCACCAGGCGCCGCCTCATGACACCGTCGGATCCATGAGTTTGATGCCGACGCCGCGCACCGTGTGCAGGTAGCGGGGTTCCTGCGCCGTCTCACCGAGCTTGCGCCGGAGCCAGGCGAGGTGCACGTCCACCGTCTTGTCCGCGCCCCCGTAGGGCTGCCGCCAGATGTGCGTGAGCAGATCGCGTTTGGGCACCACCTGCCCGGCGCGCACGGCGAGGTAATGCAGCAGTGCGAACTCCTTGGGGCTCAGCTCCAGCAGACGGCCCTCCAGTCGCACCTCGTGCGCGTCCGGCCGGAAGGCGAGGCCGCCGACCACGGTCGGTTCCAGGCCACCGGCCCGGTCGGCCGTGGTGCGGCGCAGCACGGCCCGTATCCGGGCGTCGACCTGGCCCGGTCCGAACGGTTTGACGAGGTAGTCGTCGGCTCCGGCGTCAAGCACCCGGATCATCTCCGCCTCCTCGTCACGGGCCGTGGCGACGATCACCGGCACATCACTGACCGCACGGATCATGCGAAGGGCCTCATAGCCATCGACATCGGGCAGCCCCAGATCCAGCAGCAGCAGATCCGGCTGACGCTCCACCAGCAGTCGCAGCGCTTCCAGGCCGGTGCCCGCGCTGGCGACCGCATGCCCTCGCTCCGTCAGGGAACGGGTCAGCGCAGTGCGTATCGCCGCATCGTCCTCCACGAGCAGCAGCTGTGCCATGGCGCCATACGATAATGCAGCCGGTGCCGTGTGCCTCGCGCCTGGCCTTGTCGAAGCCTTTACCCGGCTTTAGGACGCCGGCGGCCATGATGACGCCCATGAACGCGCGCGTATTCGGAGGTGTGGCCGCCTGGACCATCGGCGCCGCCACGGCGATCGCCCTGAGTCTCCTCGCGATCTCGACGCTGGGTGACGGCATCTACGCCGGCCGGACGCGCACCTGGAGCGGCGACGACGTCGCCCGCGCGCTGGCCGCCGCTTCCTCGGACCCGGCCGCCGCTTCCTCGGACCCGGCCGCCGCCCCCTCGGATCCGGCCGCCGCAACCGCGGGCAGCCCGCACCCCGGCGCCCAAGCCGACGCCGGACCCAGCCCTTCGCGTCCGGCCCCGGCCGTGTCGCCGTCGCAGACCACCGGCCACACCGAGGCCGTGGCCTCGCCCGGAGGCACCGCGCTCGCCGTGTGCGGCGCGGCAGGGGCGTATCTCACGTCGTGGAGCCCTGCGCAGGGGTACCGGGTGGAGTCGGTGTCCCGGGGGCCCTCGCGTGTCGCCTCCGTGACCTTCGCGTCCTCCCGCTCACTGGTCGTCCTGCGGGTCGGCTGTACCTCGGGCGTGCCCACGGCGCAGGTCGGCACCGAGTCCGAGGACGACACCGAGCACGAGGGCGACGACCACCACTGAACCCGGCCGGACACCGTGCCGCGGACCCGGCTCAGGCCCGCGCCCGTGCACGGGAGGAGCGGTCCAGGATCAGCGCCAGTGTCGGGCAGCTCACCACCGCGCGCTCGGCGTGCCCGACGAGTGCGGGGGGCACCGCGTCGGAGTCGAGGATCGGGTATCCCCACGGGTCAAGGCTGATGATCTCGCCCAGGAGTTCGGCGCACATGCCGTGCGCCTCGCAGGTGATGGGGTTGACGCGCAGCCTGTACCTCACCGGAACTCCCAGTCTCGTGCCTGATCGTCCGGCAAGGGCAGCAGCGGCGGGCGCTCCAGGCCCGTGCAGGGACGGTCCTCGTCGTGCCAGTACGCGTCCTCCGCGAACGCCGTCAGCGCGCTGCGCACCAGGTGGGTCGCCCCGTCGGGGTGCTTGCACGCGCCGCGGCCCTCGACGAGTTCGATGAGCTGCCGGACGCGGGCGAGCGTGCGGCCCCGGCCGCCGCTGTAGGCGAGGGTGACGAGTTCGTCCGACAGCTCCGGAAGCCCCCTGACGCACGGCCCGCACTGCCCGGCGGTCTCCTCGGCCAGGTAGCGGACCACCCGTGCCGTCTCGGCCAGCCCGCAGGACGACTCCGGCAGCACGATGACGATCCCCGCGCCCATGGCGCCGCCGACCGCCCGCAGGTCGGCGTGGGTCAGCGGAGTGAACCAGGCGGTGTCGGCCGGAATCCACGTTCCGAAATAGCCGCCGACCAGGATCGCGCCGGTACGTTCCACCAGCCCCCCGGCAAGGGTGACGGTGTGTCCGACGGGAGTGCCCATCTCGATCTCGTACACGCCCGGCCGGCCCACGGCGCCGCTGACCGTGACCAGGGTCGTCCCCGGTGCGCCCGGCGTGCCCGCCGACCTGAACCACACATCGCCGTGGCGGGCGATCAGCGCGAGGTGGCCCAGCGTCTCGACGTTGTTGACCACGGTCGGACGGCCGTGCACACCGCGCTCGTGCGGTCGCGGCGGCGCGAACGTCGGCTTGGCCGGCCCCTTGTTGAGGTACTGCACGATGGCCGACTGCTCGCTCGACACATAGCGCCCGGGTATCCCGACCAGCCGGATCGGGACCGGGGCGAGACCGGCCTGCCGGCGCTCGTCCAGCGCCTGGCCGAGCACGGTGAGCACCGCGGTGTCGGTACGGTGCACGGCGAGGTACGCCTCGTCCGCGCCCACCGCGTACGCCGCCAGGGAGATCCCGTCCAGCACGAGGTGCGGCACCCGGGTCAGCAGCAGGTGGTCCTTGGCGCTGCCGGGTTCCCCCTCCGAGCCGTTGGCCACGACGACCGGCGTGCCCCGGCGGTCCAGCACCGAGCGGAGCTTGCGCCCCGTCGGGAACCCCGCGCCGCCCCGGCCGGTCAGTCCGGAGCGCTCGACGCGGTCGATCAGGCGGTTCGGGCGGTCGCGGTCACCCGGCCCGCCCAGGGGCGGACGGCCGTGCAGGGCCAGGTGCTCGGTGAGGCCGGCCGGCCTGTTCCGCGGGGCGCCGGCGAGCAGTCTGGGCAGTCGCGGTGCGGCGGGAAGACGGTTGCCCGCCGTGGTGGTCAGCGTCATGAGGCCCTCGTCGCGGAGGCAGGTGGCACGGGCGCGAGAGCCCGCTGGGACCAGCCCGGGGCCAGCGGTCCGCTGCTCGCCCATCCCCAGCCGGCCAGCACCACGGCGACCACCGCCGTCGCCACCGCCAGCCGCAGGCCCCTGCGCTCGGGCCAGCCGGTCGCGAGCCGCCACACGGACGCACCCAGGACCGCGCCGAGACAGACCAGCACCAGAGCCGACCCCCAGACCGTCGCCGGGTCGGTGCCCGTGCCGAGCGCGTGCACCACCGAGACCGGCCAGCTGACGTACGCGAGCCAGTGGATCGCGCGCCAGCCGCGGTGTCCCATGCGTACGCGAACCAGGCTGGTGACGATCAGGGCGATCAGCAGGTCCGAGGCCACGGTGCCCAGACCGAGCCACACGGGGCGGTAGTTCGCGGCGAAGGGAAGGAAGGCGTCGGTCAGACGGATGTCGGTGTACGAGTCCACGACCGTGGTCAGGACGTGCAGAGCGAGGAAGACCGCGGTGAGCAGGGACGTGTTGTTGTGCAGGCCGACGGTGACGAAGCGCGGCCACTTCGGGCTTGTGAACCGGACCGTGGTCAGCACGCCGAGGGTGACGCAGAGGGTGAGCAGGAGAAGCGCGACGAGTCCGGTGGCACGCGTCGCGTACCACAGGCCCGGTCCGTCGAAGGACACCTCGAAGGGCAGCGCAAGGGGGGCGGTCGTCAGGGGCATCGTGGTCATCCGGTTGTTCCGTGGTGGCGGGGCCAGGCACCGGTGGCGGTGGTGTGGCCGTCGGGGCGGACCAGGAGCGCCGGCACGGCGAGCCCTTCGAGCCAGTCGACAGCCGCCTCCCCCCGTACTATGGCGGCCGTCGAAGCGGTGTTCGCTCCCACGCACGTCGACGCGGCGACCGTCACGGTCTGCCAGTGGGTGGGTGCGCACTCCCCGGTGGCCGGGGAGACGATGTGGTGGACCGTCTCCCGGCCGCGGCGCCAACGGCGCACCCCGGTCCCGGAGGTGGCGAGGCCGCCCTCGGTGATGGCGACGGCCCGCAGCGGTGCGCCGGTGCGCGCGGGGCCGGCGTCCTCGCCGGCCGGGGACGTGCCGTCGGTGACCAGGATCCGCCAGCCGTCGTCCGGCGCCGGTCCCGCGACGGAGATGTCACCGCCCAGGTTGACCAGCACCCCGCAGCCGACGGCGGCGTGGATCCGGGCCGCGGCGCGGTCCGCAGCCAGGGCCTTGGCCGTCGCCCCGAGATCGAGCACCAGCCCCGCCGGGACCCGTACCACGCCTGCCTCCGCGTCGAGTTCGACCACGCGCCAGCCGGGTACCGGCCGCGCGGTCACGACCGTCCCGGCGCCGCCGCGGGCGACCTCGGTGAAGTCCCGGTCGTAGCCGAGGCCGACCAGCACGCCGCCGCACGTCGGGTCGACGTCGCCGCCGGTGGCCGCCGCCGCGTCGAGGGCGACGGCGAGCGCGTCGACGAACGTGTCGCTGACGTGCAGCGGACGGCCGTCGGCCCGGTTGAGCGCGCTCAGTTCGGAGTCCTCACGGAAACGGGAGCAGGCGAGGTCGATCGCCGAGAGTTCCGCGTCCAGCAGCGCGCGGGCCTCCTCCAGCCCCGCGGGGTCCGCGACCAGCAGGGTGGCGACGGTACCCAGGGCCCGGAATTCCGCGCGGGCGATGCCGGTAAGCGGCGCGACGGCGCCGGCCGGCCGGGCGGAGCCGCTCATCCCTTGGGACTCGGCGACGACGTCGTCTGCGTGGGCTTCGGCGTCGGCTTCGGCGCCGTGGTCGTCGGCGTGATCACCGGCGCGGTGGTCTTGCGGGTGGCCGTCGGGGCGGGCGCCGCGGAGCGCGTGGTCGTCGTGGCGGTCGGCGTGCGGGACCTGCTCGGGCCTGCCGAGGCGGTCGGCGACGCGCTCGCGGAGGCCGAGGGCGAGGCCGAGGGCGACTCCTGCACGGAGGCCGTGGGAGAGGCGGAGGCACTCGCGCCGACCCCGCCCGGAGCCGACTCGGTGCCGGGCGACTGGGTGTCGGCGACGACCGGCGCGGACCGTGTGAAGAGCGTCGCGAAGGCCACCGTGGCCAGCGCGCTGAGCTGGGTGACACGCCAGGTCAGCCTGGACAGCCGCTTCAGGCCGTCATGGCGCTCCGCGCCGGCGGTGTCCCTGTGTTTCATGCTGTTCGCTCCTGCCTGGGGACCACGGCCCTCAAGGACCGTGCGGGGCGATCCCACCTGCGTGGTGGAGACCCCGCGCGTGCCGTCTCACCCCAGCGGACGGCGGGTTAAGGCCCCCCTAAGAGGACGCTAATCTCGGACGAGCGGCCGCCGCGGTGACGGGCCGTCACGAGAAGACGACCTTCCGGCACGCACTTCTGCCGGACCCCGTTGGACGGTGCCGTGGGGCGGAGAAGTGATGAGATGCGGTGACAGAAGCAGTCCCCCAGCGTGAGGAGCGGGCCGGATGGACCGTGCGGACGAGGCGACCGAGACCCCGGCGAGCCTGCCGGACCCCGTGGTCCGCACTCCCCGCGGTGCCGTGCGCGGACGGTACGAGAACGGGGTCGCCGTCTTCCGGGGCATCCCCTTCGCCGCCCCGCCCTTCGGCCCGCACCGCTTCCGCCCGCCCGTTCCGCCCGAGCCCTGGGACGGGGTGCGCGACGCGGGCGCGTTCGGGCCGACGCCGCCCAAGCCGCCGTACTCGGAGGCGTTCGCCCGCTATCTGTCCGACCCGGTGGTCCCCGGGGACGACTGCCTCAACCTCAACGTCTGGACCCCCGAGCCCGGGTCAGGAGCCCGGCTCCCGGTCATGGTGTGGGTCCACGGCGGCGCACTGACCCGGGGCTCCTCCGCCGTGCCCGTCTACGACGGCAGCGCCTTCGCCCGCGCCGGCGTCGTCCTCGTCTCCTTCAACTACCGCCTGGGCGTGGAGGGCTACGGCCTCTTCCCGGACGCCCCCGCCAACGCCGGACTGCGCGACCAGCTCGCCGCGCTGGAGTGGGTGCACGACACCGTCGCGGCGTTCGGCGGAGACCCGGACCGGGTGACCGTCTTCGGCGAGTCCGCGGGCGCGATCAGCATCGGCGCGCTGCTGGCGAGCCCGCCGGCCCGGGGACTGTTCCGGCGGGCGGTACTGCAGAGCGGGCCGCCCGAGTCGACGCAGCGGGACAAGGTGCGGCGCCTGGTGCGCCGCATGGCCGCCCGGCTGAAGGTGCCGGCCACGGCGGCCGCGTTCGCCGAGGTCGACCGCACGCTGCTGGCCGCGGTCCAGGCGGAGGCGGGGCGCCGGGCCGGCCCCGTCCTCGGCGGGCCCGCCTTCGGGATCGTCGTCGACGGCGACCTCGTGCCCCGCGACCCGCTGGAGGCGCTGCTCGGCGGAGTCGCCCGGGACGTCCCCCTGCTGATGGGCTGGACCAGTGAGGAGTACCGGCTGTGGCTGGTGCCCGCCGGGCTCGTCGAGCGCATCGACCGGCTGGGCCCGGTCGCCCTGGCGGGCGCGATGGCCCGCTGCCACTGCGGTCCCGAGGTGCCCCGCGGCTACCGCACCGCCCGTCCGGACGCCGCCGTGTCCGACCTGGTCGGCCAGATGGTCACGGACCACCTGCTGCGCCGCCCGCTGCCCCGGCTGGCCGACTCCCGCCGGGGCCACGCGCCCGCCTACGTCTACGAGTTCGCCTGGCGCTCCGGGCTTCCCGGCCTCGGCGCCTGCCACGCCCTGGAGCTGGGTTTCGTCTTCGACAGCGCCGGCGTGCCGGAGGCCGCGAAACTGGCCGGCCCGCACGCGCCCCGCGCACTGGCCCGGGAGATGAACCGGGCGTGGGTGCGCTTCGCGACGGACGGCGATCCGGGCTGGCCCGCGTGGGACGCCTCGCATCCGGTGCGCGTCTTCGGCGGCGAAGGAGACCCGGTCGTCCACGGTCCCCGCGACAGGGAGATGACGTTGTGGGCGGCCCTTTCCACCCGATCGCGGACCGCCCTGGCCCCGGGCACCGGGAACGGCGCGCTCCTGCGCGGCACGGCACCGCTGTCCGCGGTCCGCCGGCTGCGGCGGCCGGCGGGAGTACGACGGCGCGACGACGGCCCACCGGGGTGACGGGCGTCGACGCGGACCACCGCGCCCCGCACGACCATGAGTTCCGCGCGCCGCCGCTGCTGCGGCGTCCGTGCGAGCCGCTGCTCACCGAGGCGGTGGCGGGGGCCGGTGACGTGGCGTCCGCCGCGCGGCGGTGCCTGCGTGGCGGTGGTGTCCGCCCGCAGGGGTGCCCGCCATGTGGGGTCTGGCGGTTGGCTGTGGCTGTGTTGTGGGGTCTGGCGGTTGGCTGTGGCTGTGTTGTGGGGTCTGGCGGTTGGCTGTGGCTGTGTTGTGGGGTCTGGCGGTGGGCCGTGACCGTGTTGTGGGGCCCGGCGGTCGGCCGCGACCGTCATGCGGCGCCCCGCAAGCTCTCCGCGACCGACGCGATCGCCTCCGGTCCCACCCGGCAGCATCCCCCGATCAGCCTCGCCCCGGCGTCGCGCCAGCGCGTGACCCGGGCGGCCGTGAACGTGGAGCGGCCGTCCCAGGCGCGGGACCGGGCGTCCCAGCTCTCGCCGCTGTTCGGGTAGACCACGACCGGCTTGCCCGTGACGCGCGCGGCGAGCCCGATCGCGTCGTCCACGTCCTCGGGGGCGCAGCAGTTGACGCCCACCGCGATCACCTCGTCCGCTCCGGCGGCCAGGGCGAACGCCTCCTCCAGCGGCTGCCCCGCACGGGTACGCCCGCCGGAGACCGTGTACGACAGCCAGGCGGGCACCCCGAGCCCGCGCACCGCCCGCAGCAGCGCCGCGGCCTCGTCCGCGTCGGGGACCGTCTCCAGGGCGAGCACGTCGGGCCCGGCCGCGGCCAGGACCTCCAGGCGCGGGCGGTGGAAGACCTCCAGTTCGGCGACGGTGAGGCCGTAGCGGCCCCGGTACTCGGAGCCGTCCGCCGACAGCGCCCCGTACGGGCCGGCGGACGCCGCCACCCACAGCGGGCGCGTGATGCCCTCGGCGTGTGCCCGCGCCGCCGCCTCGCGGGCCAGCCCCACGCTGAGGGCGAGGAGCGCGGCCGCGCGCTCACGGCCGATGCCGCGCCGCGCGAATCCCTCGAAGGTGGCCTGGTAGCTGGACGTGATCGCCACGTCGGCCCCCGCTTCGAAGTACGCCAGATGCGCCTCGGTGATCGCCTCCGGCCGCTCCGCGAGCAGCCGTGCCGACCACAGTTCGTCGCTCAGGTCGTGCCCGGCCGATTCGAGCTGGTTCGACAGGCCGCCGTCCAGGACGACCGTCCCGGCGGCCAGGGCCTCGGCGAGGGTGGGAACGGTGCTGCCGGTCATGCCCCGACGCTAACCGAAAAACGGACGGACGCCCGCGGGCCGTCCGGTGGCGGGCGGCGGCACCCCTGGTTCTCGCGCCGTTTCCCCCGCGAGTACACCGGCGGCAACACCCTCGGCCGGGACCTGCTCGACGACGACGCCGCCTGGCGGCAGCCGCTGGTGCGCGACCACTTCCCGGCGGGGCTGCGCGAGAACATGGTCCGGCTGCACCACGACCGGGAGTGGCTCTTGCAGATCATGGAGTCGCTGCCCCGCCTCTTCAGCCATCTCGACCACCGGCCCGCCAACCTCAGGGCCCATGGCGCGGACAGTGTGCTGTGTTCGACTGGGCGTTCGCCGGGGACGGCGCGCTCGGCGAGGACATCGGCAACTGCGTCCCCGGCTCGGTCATCGACCTCTTCGTCCCCGCCGCCCGGCTTCCCGGACTGGCGGCGGCCGTGTACGACGCCTATCTGCACGGCTTGCGGGCGGGCGGCTGGCGGGGCGACGAACGCCTCGTCCGGCTCGGGGTGTGCGCGTCGGCCGTGAAGTACGACTGGCTCACGGCCCTGTGCCCGCCCGCGCGAGCGAGGAGAAGCAGTTCGACTACGGCGGCACACGGACCGTGCCCGCCGTACTGCGCTACCGGGAGCGCGGCCTGACACCGGCGTTCCTGGCGGACTGGGCGGCCGAGGCCCGGACCCTGGCGCCGTCTCTGGGCTTTCCGCCGCCGCCGTCGTGGAGCTGACCCGCCGCAGCAAGCGATTTCCATCCCGCCGCTCCCGATCCGTTGACCCCCCGGCTGCACGCCTTTACCTTTTCGGTGTTCGGAATGGCAGATGCAGTACGGAATATCGAACGCGCACGTGCTGTACGCACCGCGTCCCGTTCCCCCCCATCCGGAAAGGCGGTCCGCATGAGCCGCGACGACGACCTGCCCGAAGTCCCCAGCAGCAGAATGGTGTTGAAGGACGCCCCGGCCACAGGCGCGCCGGCCGCGATCCCCGGCACCGCGCGTGCGGCGGCGCCCGCCGTCCACGCCCCGGCACCGAAGGCGGCCCCGTATGTGAACCCGCTCATCCGCCGGCGTGCCGACCCGCACATCCACCGCCACGCCGACGGCCGCCACCACTTCACGGCCGCCGTCCCCGAGTACGGCCGGACCGTCCTGCGCCGCTCCCACACCCTCGACATCACCGGCGATCCCCTGAACGGCCCCGACCGCCACACCCGCGTCCGAAGGCTCGGCTGGAAGCCGGACGGCGCCCCGGACTTCGGCATCCCGGTCGCAGGCACCGTGAGGGAGGGTGCGTGACATGAGACGCGCGTACGCGATCCTGCTCGCCCTGTGCTGTGCGCTGGCCGGGGCCCTGGTGACCGCGGGCCCGGCGCGGGCCGCGGCCCTGACCGTCACCAACGGCACCCAGTTCACCGACACATCGGGCGCCGTCGTGCACGCCCACGGCGGCGGGGTCATCAAGGTCGGCTCGTACTACTACTGGTTCGGCGAGGACCGCAACGCCGACAACACCTTCCGGTACGTGGACGCCTACCGCTCCACCGACCTGAAGAACTGGGAGTTCAGAAAGCACGTCCTGACCCGCTCCAGCGCCCCCGAACTCGCCACGGCCTACATCGAGCGCCCCAAGGTGCTCTACAACGCCTCCACCGGCACGTTCGTGATGTGGATGCACAAGGAGAACGGCACCGACTACAGCGAGGCCCGCGCGGCCGTCGCCGTCTCCGGTACCGTCGACGGCAGTTACACCTACCGGGGCAGCTTCCGCCCACTCGGCCAGTACATGTCCCGCGACCTCACGGTCTTCACCGACACGGACGGCACCGGCTACATGGTCTCGGCCGCCAACGAGAACTACGACCTGCACATCTACCGGCTCACCACCGACTACACCGGCATCGACAGCCTGGTCGCCAACCCCTGGCCGGGCGGCCACCGGGAGGCCCCCGCCCTCTTCAAACGCGGCGGCGTGTACTTCATGCTGACGTCGGGCGCGACCGGCTGGAGCCCCAACCAGCAGCAGTACGCCACCGCCACCAGCCCGACCGGCCCCTGGACGGCCATGAGGAACGTGGGCGACTCCACGGCGTACGGCTCCCAGACGGCGTACGTCCTGCCCGTGCAGGGCACGTCGGGCACCTCGTACCTCTACCTGGGCGACCGCTGGGGCAACTCCTTCGGCGGGACCGTCAACGACTCGCGGTACGTCTGGCTGCCGCTGTCCTTCCCCACGTCCACCACGATGTCCATGTCCTGGTACCCGGAGGTCTCGGTGGACACGGCCGCCGGGACGATCGGCGGCACCGGCGCCGCGTACCGCACCCTGATCGCCCGGCACAGCGGCAAGTGCGCCGACGTGCCGAACCAGTCGCTGTGGCAGGGCGTCGCGGTCAGCCAGTACACCTGCAACGGCGGCACCAACCAGAAGTGGTGGTTCAAGGACCTCGGCGGCGGATCCTACGAGCTGATGGGCCGCGGCAGTTCCCTGTGTCTGCAGGAGAACGCGAGTGACGTCACCCAGGAGGACTGCACCGGGGCCACCACCCAGCAGTGGTCGGTCACGGCGTCGGGCTCCTACGTGACCGTCACCTCCCGCGCCAGCGGCGAGTGCCTGGACGTGTCCGGCGCGTCCACCGCCAACTCGGCCGCGATCATCACATACACCTGCAACGGCGGAACGAACCAGCAGTGGACCCAGGGCACTTGACCGTCGTGCGCCGGATGGACCGAGTGGCCTGAGGCCGCTCAGTCCGCCCGTTCCTCGCCTTGCCCGCGGGCTGCCGCCAGCAGCCCGCGCTGGTACCGCACGCCCTTGCGGGTGAGCAGGAACAGGCCGAGCGCCGCGGCGAGCACCCCGAGGATCTGCGGCACGGGGACGATGAGGATGCGGGCCGCCCGGCTGACCGTCCTCCCGTCCCCGGTGGCGACCTTCACCGTGGCCTGGCAGTAGCAGAAGAGCGGAGGGTCGGACCAGCGTGCCGTGACGGTGCGCCGGGAGTTCCCCAGCACGGTGAAGTCCGGGAAGGGTACCTTCCGGCCGCCCGCCGTTCCGACGATCCGCTCCTTCCTGATGTAGCTCTGGTGGACGTTCCCGGCGTTGCGGAGCGAGAGCCTGAGCCTGATCGGCCCCCACATGGCGAAGGCCGGCGCCTGGAACTTCTCCGCGACGACCTTGTGCACGACCTTGCCCGGGACGTTGATCATGAGCTGGCTGGCGACGGCGCTCACCACCTCCACGTTCCGCGTCGTCGTCTTGCGCGGCGGTGTCTTGAAGACGATCCCGACGTACCGTTCGCCCGGCTCCGGGTGATCGGGGATGCCGACGCGCACGGCCACCTCCCGGGTTTCCCCGGCGCCGAGCAGGAAGCTGCCGGGAACGGCCCTGACCCAGGAGGCGGCGGAGAACCGCCCCGGGGGGTGGAAGGTGACCCGGCCGTCGGAGGACTGGACGAACTCGGCCGGCTCCACCGTGAGACGGACGGGGGCCGCGGTGTTGTTGCGCACGTGCACGAGGCGTTGCTGGCGCCGGGGAGCCTTGGGCAGCACGGCGCTCGCCGGCCACAGGGTCACCGACAGGGGCGGTTCGCCGCCCCGGCTCTCGGCGCCCGCCTGTGCGGAGGTGGCCGGAGGGAGGAGGGCCGCCGTCAGCAGGGCGAGGGCGAGGGCGAGACGGCGCAACCGGCGGTCCCAGGACGGGCGGCGGGGGGAAGGGCGCATGCGTGGGCTATGGATTCGTGACGGCGGTGTAGACGAGCGTGGTGTGGTAGGTGTCGGCGCGCACGTTCGGAATGTGGACCCGGTAGTCGTTGGAGTAGTCGTCGCCGGTGGGCCCGGACGGGGTGTCCGTGTTGGCGATGACCGTGTCCGTGGTGGAGAGGGGCCGGTAGATGGAGATCGCGCGGACCTCCAGATTGCCGATCGGGATGGTGTCGGGGTTGCCCGCGGTGACGGGCGTCAGGACATCGCTCGTGCTGCGTACGAGCACCTCGTAGCCGGTGGCGTTGTTGCTGATGACCGTGTAGGTGACCGCCCCTGGCTGGGCCACCGTGGTGTTGGGGGGCCCGGCGAGGGTGAACGAGGCGGTGTGGAGGGTGAGGGTGATCGCCGAGGAGACGGCCACGTTCGCCTGCACCTCGCCGGTGGACACGTCCGCCTGGGCGGAGGGCCCGTGTGCCGCGGCGGCGGCCAGGCCGCCCGCGATCACAAGAGCGACCCCCGCCACGGGTCTGATCCTCATGGGGCCCACCTCTGCTTCCTCGATCGATCGGCTGCCTCTGCGCGAGTGCTGACGGGTGTCCTATTGATCCATATCTGACTTCGCGTCGGCTTCGGGCGGCGGTCGGCAGGTGGGAAGATCACCCGGACGGGCGTTCCCTCACGTCGTTGCCGCGATGTAGGTCAGGACCACCCGGTAGGTGTCGGGCCGCACGAAGGGGATGGTGACGCGGTAGTCGTTGCTGAGGTCGTCGCCGCGTGGGTTGGAGGGCGTTGTCTGGGCGTGCACGAGCACCGCCGAGGTGTTGCTCAACGGGAGGAAGGGCGTGGTTCCGGTCTCCCGGACGGAGAGCTCGCCCACCGGGATGCTGTCGGGATTGCCCGGAGTGACCGGTGTGAGCCTGGCCGCGTTCGCCTGGACGCTGACGGTGTATCCGGTCCTGTTGGCCGTGAACACGTTCAGGAGCACCGCTCCGGTCCGTGTGACGGTCTGGCCGGGGGCCCCGGTCAGGGTGAACGAGGGGGTGAGGCTTCTGATCTGGACCACCGGCTGGGCCGCCGCCTCGACGGAGCGGGTCTCCTCCTGTCGCATCGCATCCGGTGCGGCGGACGCCATGCCGCCGGACGCGACCAGCGCCGCGCCCGCGGTGACGAGCGCCGTGCCGAGGGCCTTCTCCACCGCTGCGGACCACTGCGAGCGACTCAGGGCAGCCTCCAACCATCGAGATCCGGCCGGGAGTCCCCGCGGGATTCGGATCAGCTCCGCCGTACACAGGCACAACGTCCGGACGGCCGGGAGGACACGAGTCCCTCGGCGCGCCCGCCACCCCGAGGGACCGGCCGGTCGGTCCAGGAGGCCGATCGCCTCGCGAGTTCTCCCGTCTGAGGGCGAACCGGTCGGCCCGGAAGGGACGGACGGCCGACGCCTGTGGGAGCGATCGACCGCCGCCGGTTGGACGCGGACGGTACGCTCGACGACAACACCGCGCCGCTGGTGAACGGTCTCGGCGTGGACCACCCGGCGGTGATCCGGTCGGTGGCGGCCGCCGAGGGCTCCATGCCGGTCCCCCTCTCCCGTGAGGAGCGGGACACCACGCATACGTGCCTTTATGGCGCAACGGCGTACGCGGGGTCTGGTGCGAGACGCACGCGTGCCGCAAGATCTGATACCGGAGGGTAAGTCGCGTCGACCGCGAGGATGCGCCGCCCCTTCCGCGCGGGGTCTGCACGCCGGGCGCGACCCCGCCCACACGCCCCTGGGGCGTCCCGACCGGAACCGGGGCGCCCCAGGTCCGAATTCCCGGGCCTGCGTGGGGGTTTGCGTTCCCCGGCCGTTCGCGGCGACGACACTTCGGTCCCGGCCGAAGCGACCCGCCCTCAGCGTTCCCGTATGACCGAAACGCAGCAGGGGACATGGCCCCGCACCCAACCGGATCCGTAACCGGAACCAGAACCGGGTCTCCGCGGGAGGCCCTCGCCGCGGGCGTCGTCGGCATGGTGGACCACGTCCTGGCGCTGGCGGCCACCTGGACCGCCTGGGACGGCAGGCCCCGCCCCGTCGACGACCGCGTGTACACCCCGCACAAGGCGATCCGCCGTGTCGCCGGCCACCTCGTCGGCCCTCTGGCCGAGTTGGAGGACGGCTCGCCGGACAGCGGCCGCAGCCCGGCCGCTGGCACGCGTCGGCCGTCACCACCGAGGCCGACCTCGCCCCCTTCACCCGGGAGGACCTCGACGCGGCGCGCGGCCGGCTGACCCGGCTCGCCCGGCGAGGGCTGGAGTTTCGCCGAACCCGCCCGGCATCTGGAGGAATTCAGGTACTACGCCGACGCCGTGGGCGACCTCTGGTGACGACGCCCGTCAGCGACCTGCACCACGCCGACGAGCCCCTGCTGCCCAACGCCTGGGACCACGCCTCCGCGGCCGCCCTGGCCGCCGCGGGTTCGCGGCGATCGGCACGAGGAGCCTGGGTGTCGCCGCTGCCGCCGGGCTGCCCGACGGGGCGGCGGCAACCCGCGAGCAGACCCTGGGGCTCGCCCCGGCCCTCAGCAGCGGGCCCTTCCTCCTGTCCGTGGACGCCGAGGGCGGCTTCGCCGAGGACCCGGACGCGGTGGCCGGGTTCGCCCGTGAACTCTGGGCCGTGGGTACCGCCGGCATCAACGCGTACCGGGAAGCGGGCGCGGACGGCGTGTTCGTGCCGGGACTCACCGAACCGGGGTGCATCGGCCCTCGGGACTGGTGAGGTCGCATGTTGAGGTGTCGCGTGTTCGTGACTGACTCCCGCATATCCATGACGCTGAGTGACTGAAGGAGTTTTGGCTTAGGCTGCCCGGCATGAAGATCACAGTGGGGGGAGCCGCGGCCGGGTTGGTCTTCGGATCGCTTACGTCGCTCACCAACGTTCTGTCTTCGCCTTATGGGGAGATCGGGGCCCAGGTCGCGGGGAGTGTCTTGGCCAAGGTCAGCAAAGTTCTCAGTCTCCTACTCGACGCTGGGTGGTCTTGGGCTGCGCTGGCGGTGGCGGTCGGCTGGGTGGCCGGGTCGCGAATCCGAGGGGCGTTGGGTGGGGTCGTGGCGCTGGTGGCCGCGACAGTGTCGTACTACGTCATGGATTTGTATCTGTGGGATGCGGGCACGGACATGGTCTTTTGGCTGGTCGCGGGAGTGCCATTGGGGCTGATTCTTGGCGTGGTCGGTGCAGCCATCAGGCAGCCAGGTCTGCCTGGGCTGATCGCCGCCTTGATCGTTCCGGTCGGAGCAGCTGTGCAGATGGTGGTGATGCGCCCTGGCGAGGGCTTGGTCGATGCACTGCCCGCAACCGTAGCGGCAGGCATCGTCTGGACCGGGTCGGTGCTTGCTGCCGCTTGGGCCCTTCGTCGGTTTTGGTGTCAGCGTCGTGCTCTTGGCGCCGCGTAGTTGCCGGTGGCGAGGTCCCTCAGCAGCGCGGGGACCTGCGGGTTGTTCAGCCAGACGAGGCGGCCCTTGGGCCGGTCCATTCCGACAAGCAGGTCGTGCAGCGGGAGCAGGCGCGGGTTGGGGGCGGCCGGTGCCGTCCTCCAGGATGCTGGTGAGCCTGTTGGAGAGGGTGCAGCGTTCGCAGAGCCGACCGCCGAGGAGGAGGCCCTCGAAGCCGCAGCGGCTGCAGAAGAAGTCGCGGGTGATGCCGGCGCAGTCCCGGCAGAGCGGCTGGCCCTGATCGTTGCGGCCGGGCAGGAGCCGGTCACTGAACAACCTCAACAACCAAGATCAGCCGTTAATTTGACACACCCGCCCTCGGCGTGCGTCGCGTCAGCTTCGGCTCCCTTCTTCACCGGCACGCCCTGGGGGGCGTTGACGGCCGCCGAAGCCGTCCGCAACGGCCACCGGCCCACGGGCGCGGCCCCGGCTCACGACGAGGTTCGGGCCCTGAGCGGTGGATGACGGCCGTCGTGGTGGCTCAGGCCCCGCGCCGCCGTCCCAGCAGGCGGGCCTGCTCCTGTTCGAGTTCGCCGAACCGCCGGTGTGGCGCGGCGGCAGGTCGTCGTCGCGCCACGGGTGCGGTGTTCCGGGGTTCGGCTCAGCCAGGACTGCAGGTGACCGTCGGCCAGGTCCAGGTGCCGTTGGTCTGGATGGTGACGCCCCAGTTGTTGCCGTTGCCGTTGGGCCGGGCGGTGAGTACTTGGGCGCTGGGGTAGGAGGCGCTGATGTTCCAGGTGGCGATGATCTTCTCGGGGGAGGGGACGTTCATCGTCACGGTCCAGTTGTCGGAGCCGCTGACCGAGACGTTGAGGTTGTAGCGGTCGCTCCACTGCTGTCCCGCGGACAGGGTCGCGGTGCAGCCGCCACCGCCACCGCCGCCGGTGCCGCCACCGTCGGGAGCCACGGCGCGGCCGGTCTGCGGGGAGATCATGCCGGCGCACAGGCCGTGGTCGGCCAGCACCTGTGCGATCCGCGGGATCGCGGCGAGCGTGTTGGCGGGCCACTCGTGCATGAGGATGATCTGGCCGTCTGTGAGCCGGCCGGCGGCCTGCACGATCGCGTCGGTGCCGGCGCCGTTCCAGTCCTGTGAGTCGACGTCCCAAAGGATCTGGGTCAGCCCGTACTTGGCCTCGACCGACTGCAGCGTCGAGTTGGTCTCACCGTACGGCGGGCGGAACAGCTTCGGCGTGCCGCCGCCCGCCCCGGCAATGGCCTGCTGGGTCCGGGAGATCTCCGAGTCCATCTGGGACTGGCTTCCCTGGGTCAGATGCGGGTGGGTGTAGCTGTGGTTGCCGATCCACATGCCTGCCGCGACCTCGGCCTGGACCTTGGCCGGGTAGGCGGCCGCGTACTGGCCCTCGTTGAACATCGTGGCCCGCAGCCCGTTCTGCTTGAGCGCGTTGAGCAGGCTGGGCGTGTGGTCGTTGGACGGGCCGTCGTCGAAGGTGAGTCCGACGTACCCGTTGCACGTGGCGGCGTGCGACGGGGTGGCGTGGGTGGTGACGACGCCGGTCACGGCCATCGCGACGACGGCCAGTCCGGTGACCAGGGAGCGTAACGAGAGGTGGGGTCTGGTGCGCATGGGGACGAGTCCTCCTCGTGGGGGGTGCGACCGTGGTCGGGTGCCATGGGTCAGCCAGGACTGCAGGTGACCGTCGGCCAGGTCCAGGTGCCGTTGGTCTGGATGGTGACGCCCCAGTTGTTGCCGTTGCCGTTGGGCCGGGCGGTGAGTACTTGGGCGCTGGGGTAGGAGGCGCTGATGTTCCAGGTGGCGATGATCTTCTCGGGGGAGGGGACGTTCATCGTCACGGTCCAGTTGTCGGAGCCGCTGACCGAGACGTTGAGGTTGTAGCGGTCGCTCCACTGCTGTCCCGCGGACAGGGTCGCGGTGCAGCCGCCACCGCCACCGCCACCGCCGCCACCGCCACCACCGCCGCCGGATCCGGAGTCGCCCAGGGTGATGTTGGAGTTCCCGCTGCTCTGGTAACCCTCGGTCGCGAGGATCATGTAGTTGAAGGTGCCCAGGTTCATTCCGTTGCGGGCCCAGGCATCGAAGTGGTTGCCGGTGGTGATGGTTCCGCCCGTCCGCTTCGACTGCCGGACACTCCAGTACTGGTTGAAGGTCCGAGTGCCCTCGATGGAGGGGGCGTTGACCCGTGTCGTCTCGTAGATGTCGTACGTGCCGCCGTCGCTGGTGACGGTGCCCTTGTACGTTCCGGTGGGCCGGTAGGTGCCCCAGTTGTCCACGATGTAGTACTCGACGAGCGGGTTGGTCGTCCACCCGTAGAGGGACAGGTACGCGTTGCCGGACGGGTTGAAGCTGCCCGAGTAGGTGACACTCCTGCGTCCGCCGGTGCTCCAGCCCTTGCCGGCGACGAAGTTCCCGCTGTTGCTCCATGAGGTGCCGTAGGTGCCGCCGGAGCCCAGGTTCATGGAGACCGACCCGCCACCGTCGGTCCAGAAGGAGTAGTAGTAGCCGTTGTTGGTGCCGGTCTGGTTCGACGTGATGACCGTGTCGGCGTTGGCGGTGCCTGGCAGGACCAGCGCGACCAGGGCGACCAGGGCAAGGACGCAGGCGCTCCTGACGAGCGTCGTGAGGCGGCCGCGTCTGCGGCTGTTCGGACGTATGAGCGCGTTCAAGTGCACGTGTTTCCTCCTCGTGAAGGCCGGTGAGGGGCGGGTAGCGCGACACGCCCCGGTGCGGTCGCCGGCAGCCGGGAGGCGACGTCGACCACGCGTGGGTGCCGCGCAGCGTGCTGGTGCCCGGCCCAGGCCGCCGTGCGCTCGGCGACCGGAGGACCAGGCCACGGTGGCGACCGGAAGAGACCGTGCAGGTGGTCGGCCAACCGGCGAACAGTGTTGGTCCGCCCTCGTTGAGTGTCAACAGTTTCGGTTGATATTTCGAAAGCTTCGTACATGGAAGAATGGCCGAGGGATGTATCAGGCCTGGTAGATGGGCATGCCTGCCCGATCAGTGAAGGGCAAGGGGAGGAATTTCTCTCAGGAGGTCAACAGGCGATGCGAAACTTGCCGAAAGTTTCGAGGTCTTTCGCCCCCCCTGGCGGCCCGATGCTCGGCGCGGACGGCGCGGCGCCATGCTGTGCATGGCGTAATGAGCCGCTCCGGTGGCTGCGCGGGTCACCCTGTGCCGAGGCGGAGACCGGTGCGGGTGGCACGAAGGAGGTGGCGAACCCGGGGCATGGACGAGGAGAGCGTGGACCGGTCGGAGGGCTTCGGGGAACGGCTGCTCGGCGTGCTGCTGGACAGGGCACGGCTGGTGCCGCCGCAGCTGATCGCCCCGCTGATCGCGGAGGAAGTGGCCGGGATCGGAGGCCGTGACGTCTCCATCCTGCTCCAGGACTACGCGCAGGAGCTGCTGGTGCCGCTCGCCGGAAGGAACCTGCACATGGGCCAGCCCCAGCCGGTGGGCGACTCGCCTGCAGGCAGGGCCTTCCTGCGCGCGCACGTCGTCGAGGTGCCGCAGGCCCACGGCGGCGTGCGGATGTATCTGCCGCTGCTGGACGGCAGTGACCAGGTGGGTGTGATGGCTCTGACCCTGGACGCCGTCGGCGACGACGACCGGCGCCTGCTGTGCCGGCTCGCGGGTCTGGTGGCCGATTTGCTGGTCACCAAGAGCGCCTATACCGACCAGTTCTTCCAGGCCCGCCGCCGGGAGCCGATGAGCGTGTCCGCGGAGATCCAGTGGGCCCTGCTGCCGCCGCTGTCCATGTGCGTGCCGCAGGTCGAGGTGGCCGGCATCCTGGAGCCCGCCTACCGCGTCGCCGGCGACAGCTTCGACTACGCCCTCAACGACAGCATCCTGCACGCCGCGGTGATCGACGCGATGGGCCACGGCCTGGACGCCGCCGTGATGGCCACCATCGCCATCGGCGCCTACCGGCATGCCCGGCGCGTGTTCGTCAGCCTGGAGGAGAAGTACGCCTACATGGACGACGCCGTCTCCCGGGAGTTCGGTCCCGACCACTTCGTCACGGCGCAGCTCATGCATCTCAACATCGCCACCGGTGAGCTGGCGCTGGTCAACGCGGGCCATCCCGCACCGCTGCTGGTCCGCGACGGCCGGGTCGTACGGCAGCTGGAGAGCGCGACGACGCTGCCCGTCGGCTTCGGCGGTGAGCGGCCCCGGATCAGACAGCACATGCTCCAGCAGGGTGACCGGGTGCTGTGCTACACCGACGGCATCATCGAGGAGCACGTCGGCGACGGGGAGCTGTACGGCGAGGAGCGCCTCATCCGCTGCGTCAACCGGTTGGGGGAGCAGTCGTCGGAGGGGGTGCGGGCGGACCTGCGCCGGCTCTCCCACACGCTGAAGGCGGAACGGGGCGGGCGCACCAGCGACGACGCCACCCTCTTCATGATCGAATGGCACGGGGGTGCCGCGGACCACCTCGCGGTCCTCGACTGAGCGATCTCCACAACCTCACGTCCCCGCAACGGCCGTCGGCCGGCGCCGTCCGGAATCCGCTGCCGCGCACGTCCCGGCGGAGGCCGGTCGTCACCGTCCACTCTCCGCCTCTCCCTGCTTCTCCTCGCGCGGCCAGTGCGACAAGGCCACATGCAGGGCGTCGACGGCCTTGTCCCACGACGCCTGTACGTCCCGGGGCGCGCCGAAGCCGCCGGCGGCTTCGAGGGCGCAGTAGCCGTGGAACGTGCTCCGCAGCAGGCGTACGGCATCGGTCAGATCGGGTTCGTCGAGTCCGTAGGCGCGGAGCACGCCGTAGGTGATCTCGGCGGTGCGGCGCAGGGCGGGGGAGCCGGCGACGAGTGCCTGGTCGACACGGATCTGGGTGGCCGCGTACCGGCCCGGATGCCGGAGCGCGTACTCCCGGTAGGCGCCGGCGAAGGCGGCGAGCGCGTCCTTGCCCGCGCGCCCGGCGACCGCCGCGGCGATGTGCTCGATCAGCTCGCCACCGGCGAGCAGGGCGACGCGGGTGCGCAGGTCCGGCAGATTTCTGATGTGCGAGTACAGGCTCGCGTCCTTCACGCCGAAGTGCCGTGCCAGCGCGGACAGCGTGACGTTGTCGAACCCGGCCGCGTCCGCGAGATCGGCCGCCGCGGCGACGATCCGCTCGACGGTGAGCCCGGCACGGGCCATGGGGCAGCTCCTTACCCAGGGGTTTTGGGTAAGAGCCTAGGGCACACCGCTTTCCGGCCCACGCAGGTGTGCGATGGGCGTCCAGCCGGAGTCCGGAGGGCGTGCGGGGCCCGACCCTTCACCCGGTATCGCCTGCGACATCGAACGCCGGCACCGACGCGGTGGCGCCGTCCATCGGGGCCACCAGGCCGGGTCGACCGTTGACCGCGCACTCCAGAGCGTCAACTTGGCTACCGCACCGGTCCGTTCGGCGAAGAATCCGGCGATCTGCGCTGCGCCTTCCAGCGGGTGGAGTGAGGCCGGGACAAGTCCGGGCCTTCCAGCGGGTGGAGTGAGGCCGGGACAAGTCCGGCACCTTCGCCGGACGCCGTGGCGTCGGGGCCCGCAGGTCGAGGTGACCGACGTGCGGACCGACCGGCTGTCCTTGCGGCGGGGGCCCGTTGGCGAGAGCGGGCGCGGGCCGGCGCTCGTCGCCGCGGTCGCCAAGCGGTGGGGCGCCGAGCCGTGAGCGGGCCGCGCGTACAAAGTGGTCCGGGCCGAGGTGGAGGCGGCGGTCAGCGATCCCGGGCCAGGAGCGGTTTGACGTCCAGGACCGGGGTCTTGTCGAGGGCCTCCAGATGACGGACGTGGACGCGCGGGCCGACGATGTCGAGGAGGTGGACGTGGTGCAGGCCGATCGGGTTGGGGCGGTCGGGCGAGCGGGTGGCGAAGACGCCGGTGACCGGGCGGTCGGTGTCGCCGCGGGGATGAACGGCGAGTGTGTCACGGTCGGCGCGGTCCAGCCAGGTCAGCACCAGCACGTCGGTGCCCGGAGCCAGGCCGTCGAGGGCGGGGACGTAGGCGTCGTCGAAGACGAGCCAGGCGTCGGGGGCCGACTCGTCGGGCTGCCGGGGCGCCGCCGCCCGGTCGGTCAGCGGGGACTCGACGCGCCCGATCGGGCGCAGCACATACGACGTCACGGTTCCTCTGCCCTTCATCAGACGGACGTTCCGGCCGCGTGGGCCGCGCCCGTGGGGGAGATTCTGCCGTCCGCCGTGGCCGGCTCCCCGATGAACGAGGCTGCCTCGGCCTCGGTGCCGCCGGCGAGCCGGAGGAGGCGGTCGGCCACCGGCGCACGGGGCGGGCGTGTGAGGGGAGCGCCGTTGTTCAACTCCCGTCCCCGCGGCATGGGGCGGCGGTTCATGCCGCGGCGGGAGAGTGACGCCCGCTCACCCCAGGAGGATGCGATGAGAACGTGGCGCCGTGCGGGACAAGCAGCCGTTGCTGTGAGTGCCGTGAGTGCTTTGTGGCTGGCCCTGTCGACCGGGCCGGCGGCGGCCGGGCCGGTGGCGGCCGGGCACGGGGACAAACCGTTCGCGTTCGCCGTGATCGGCGACGTGCCCTACGGCGATCAGGCGATCGCCGACTTCCCCGCTGACATCAGGCAGATCAACGCCGACCCGGACGTGCAGTTCGTCGACCACCTCGGCGACATCAAGAACGGCTCGTCCGTCTGCAGCGACGACTACTTCAAGATGATCAAGTCGGACTTCGACATGTTCAAGGACCCGTTGGTCTACACCGTCGGGGACAACGAGTGGACCGACTGTCACCGGCCCAACAACGGGCCGTACAACCCGCTGGAGCGCCTGGCGGAGATCCGGAAGGTCTTCTTCCCCAGCCCGGGCCGGACGCTCGGGCAGCACAGCGTCCCGGTGGCCTCGCAGGCCGAGGAGGGTTACCCCGAGAACGTCCGGTACACCCGGGCCGGTGTCGCGTTCGCGGCCCTGCACATCGTGGGCAGCAACAACAGCATGGCGCCGTGGACCGGCAACACGGCGCCCACCCCGGAACAGAGCGCCGAGGTCCTGGGCCGTACGGCCGCCGTGGTCCAGTCGGTCCACGCCACCTTCGACGCGGCCCGCCGCGCCCACAACAAGGCCGTGGTGCTCCTCACCCAGGCCGACATGTTCGACCCGACCGTCACCGACCCGTCCTTCGCGGACTACTACGCCTTCCAGCCGATCGTCAGGGCGATCGCCCAGGAGTCGGCGGACTTCGGCCGGCCGGTGTACCTGTTCAACGGCGACAGCCACGTCTACACCAGCGACAGTCCTTTGTCGGACGGCTCCAGGTGGCTGTCCCTCTACGGTGTGACGACCCCCGCGAACAACCTGCACCGCATCACCTGCGACGGGTCGGGCAACGCGCACGACTACCTGAAGGTGACCGTCGAACCGGGCAGCAGCCGGGTCCTCACCTGGACCAGGGTGCCCTTCGCGTCCTGAAGGGACCGGGTGCGGCCCGAGGAACTCCCCCCGGACTCCTCGGGCCTCGCCCGGCCGACGCAGGAGGCCAGGCACCCCCGTACCCACGGCCTGCCTCCTGCGGTCGACACCGGTCCCATCGTCGCCGCCCGGTCTCCATCCGTCATTGGTGCACAGCGCACGGACTGTTGACGTTCCGCGCACGCCATACTGGGGCGCGGGGCCGTGCCGATGAGAAGGGTGGGGGCCGACGGGTGACCGAACTCAACAGCCGGGACCTGCCGGCAGCCGAGCGGCTGGACTGGTTTTGCGAACTGGTGGCCCGCGACATGGCGCCCCACGACATCGTCACCGAGCACGTCTCGGATTTCGACGCCTCGGCGACGCTGCTGCCGCTGGGCGATCGCATCGGGGTCTCCAGCGTCGCGTTCCCCGCCATGCGGTCGATCCGCACACGGCGTCTCATCCGGCGCTCCGATCCCGAACTGTGGGTACTGGCCCTGGTGGTCAAGGGCGTCATGCAGCGGGAGCAGGGCGGCAACCACGTCAACCCGGGTCCCGGCGACCTGGTGCTCTACGACACCTCCCAGCCGTACTGGGCATCGATCGGCACCGACGACGTGGCCCAGTCCATCGTGCTGCACCTGCCCCGGCGTTCGGTGCCCGTTCCGGAACAGGCGCTGCGTCGGCTCGTGGCCACCGTGCTGCCGTCCACGACCGGCATCGGCGCCCTGCTGAGCCAGTTGCTCCGCGGACTCGTCGAGCAGGGGCCGGCACTCGAAGCCGGTCGCACCCCCCGGCTGTCCTCCGCGGTGGTCGACCTGACCACCGCGTTCCTGGCATCCCTGAGCGACGACGAGGGACCGCAGACCGCGTCGGCGCGGCGGGCGGCGCAACTGCACCGGATCAAGTCCTTCATCCGCTCCCGGCTCGGCGAGCCGGAGCTGACTCCCACGGCCGTCGCCGCCGCCCACCACATCTCGCCGCGCGCCCTGCACTACCTGTTCCGGGAGGACGGCCGGACCGTCGGCCAATACATCCGCGAGCAGCGGCTGGAGCGCTGCCGGGCCGAGCTCACCGACCCGCGGGCGGCCGGGCGGAGCGTTGCCGCGATCGCGAACCGCGCGGGTTTCTGCGATCCCGCCGCCTTCAGCCGGGCCTTCAAGGCGCGCTACGGAATGCCCCCGGCGGAATACCGCCGCAGCCAGGGGCGGTCGCAGTCGTGAGCCGGATGCGCGGGAATCCCCGGACGTACCTGGGCGTGGCCGCCGCCGTATGCGCCGCGGCCCTCCTCGCTTGGGTGACGGCCCGGACGCACCCACCGGCCCGGACGCACGCACCGGGGAAGACGGGGGCGGTGTCCCCGCCTCCCGTCCATGCCGGATTCGACTACCAGATCGGTGGGCCCTACACTCCGCCGGCCGGGGTGCGGGTGGTCATCCGCGACCACCAGGCGTCCCCGGCCGCCGGCCTGTACAACGTCTGCTACGTCAACGCGTTCCAGGCGCAGTCCGAAGCCGAGAAGGAGTGGGACGCGGACCTGCTGCTGCGCGATTCCGCGGGCAAGGTCGTCTACGACGACCAGTGGGGCGAGGCCCTGCTGGACCTGCGCACCGACGCCGGGCGCCGGCGGGTGGCCATGAAGGTGAATGCGTGGATCGACGAGTGCGCCGCCAAGGGCTTCAACGCCGTCGAACCGGACAACTACGACAGCTACACCCGCTCGCGGGGGCTCCTCGACGCCGCTGACGCGCAGGCGTTCATCACCCTGCTGTCCGGCCGCGCGCACGCCGACGGGCTGGCGATCGCCCAGAAGAACACCGCCGAACTGGCGGGCAGCCGCCGGAAGAACGGTCTGGACTTCGCGGTCACCGAAGAGTGCGGGAGGTACGACGAGTGCGGCACCTATGCCGACGCGTTCGGCGACCACGTGCTCGACATCGAGTACTCCGGTGACGGCATGGCGCGGGCGTGCTCCCGCTGGGGCCGGAGGCTGAGCATCGTCCGGCGTGACCTCGCCGTCTCCCCGGCGGGGAGCGGCGGACACCTCCGCAGGACCTGCTGAGAGCAGGGCCGGCCAAAGAAGCAGACCAGGGCCACGGCCTTCGGCGCCTGATCGGCCCGGGTGCCGCGTTGTCCGCCGCGGCCGTGCCCGGGGGACCCGGATGGCCTGTGCGCCACCCTCGGGAGCCGACCGCGCCCACCGGCCCGCCCGCGCGTCGTACGGTGGTACCTCTTGAAGGTGCGTGCGCCCCGAGCGGGCGAGGCGTGAGGGGGAGCAACCGGTGCGGGGGACGCGACCGCCGGGGTACGGCCGGGACTTCGGGATCTTCTGGGCGGCGCAGACCCTCTCGGTCCTCGGGGACTCCTTCGCCCTGATCGCGCTGCCGCTGCTGGTGCTGGAGGCGACCGGGTCCATCGCGCGCATGGGGCTGCTGACGGCCGCCGGGGGCGCGGCGTCGGTGCTCGCCGGGGTCTTCGCCGGGGTCGTGGTGGACCGGGTCGACCGCAGAAGGCTGCTCATCGCCTGCGATGCCGTCCGCATGGTCCTCTACGCGCTGATCCCGCTGGTGTGGCTGGCCGGGCCGCGGATCTGGCTGCTGTACGCGGTGCTGCCGGTGTGCGAGGTCGTCGGCATGGTGTTCTCGGTCGCGTACGTCACCGTGGTGCGCGGCCTCGTGGAGGGTGAGCGGATCACCGCCGCCAACGGGCGGCTGAACGCGACCGCCGCGGCGGCCGGGGTGGCGGGACCGCTGTGTGCGGGCGTCGTCGCGGCCTGGGCAGGACCCGCCGCAGCCGTCGCGGTGGACGCGGCGAGCTTCGGCGTGTCGGCGCTCTGCCTGGGCTTTGTGCGGTTCCGGCCGGACACGCCGCCCGGCCCGGCGCCGGACCGCAAGGGGCTGTGGCGGGACCTGGTGGCCGGGGCGTCCTTCCTGCGCCGCCACCCGGTGCTGCGGGTGCTGACCCTGCTGCTCGCGGTGTTCAGCTTTCTGGAGCTCGGCCTGAACGACCTGCTCATCTACCACCTCAAGCACGACCTGGGGCAGCGCGACGGAACGGTCGGCACCGTCCTCGCGGTCGGGGCGCTCGGCAGCATCACCGGGGCCCTGCTGGTGGCCCGGGTGCGCCGCGGTCTCGGCTTCGGCCCCACCTGGATCGGCGCGGTGGCCGTCTGCGGCTGCGCCCTGGGCGGCATCGGCTGGGCCCGCGGCGTACCGGCCGTCGCCTTCCTGGCCGCGGTGTTCCTCGGCGGCGTCGGCGTCGCGGGGACGTGCTCCATGTCCCTGCGCCAGGAGGTGACCCCGCGGCACCTGCTGGGACGGGTCACCTCCGCGTTCTGGACCCTCCACTACGCGGCGGCCCCGGTCGGCGCGGCCGTCGTCACCTGGGCCGCGCAGCACCACGGCACGGCGCCGGTGGGGGCGGTGGCCGGTGCCTGCTGCGTGGGCGTGGCGGCCCTGGCGCTGCTCACCCCGGTCCGCGCCCGCCGTCCGGAGGCGGCCGCCGAGGCCGCGTGAGTGTCCGTGCGCATGGCGTCACTTGGTCCGACCGAACCATGGTCCCCCCTGGCGATATGGCCGGGCGAGCGAGGCAGGGGGAATCCATGACCGGGTCGACGGGCTGGGAGCCGCTGCCGCGTGCGCGGACCTACGAGCTGGTGCTGGAGCGGATCGAGCAGCTCATCCTGGACGGGACGCTGAGAGTGGGCGACCGGTTGCCGCCGGAGCGGGAGCTGGTCGAACTCCTCGGCGTCAGCCGGGCGGCGATCCGCGAGGCCCTGCGCGTCCTGGAGGCTCAGGGGGCTCTTCGTCCGCGCGTCGGCACGGGCCCGGACTCCGGCAATGTGATCGCCGCGATGCCCAGCGCCGGCCTGACCCAGTTCCTGCGTCTGCACATCGCGCTCGCGAACTTCCCGCTCGACGATGTGATGGAGGCGCGCGCGGCGCTGGAGCGCTGCAGTGCGCAACTGGCCGCCGAGCAGGCCACGGAGGAGGACCTGGCCGCTCTGCGCGGGCTGCTGGAGCGCATGGACGAGCCGGGGCTGTCGCGCGAGTGGTTCAACGACCTGGACACCGAGTTCCATGTCGCCATCGCCGAGGCGGGCGGCAACCGTCTGGTCGCCGACATGACCATCGCCGTGCGCAACGCCGTGCGGCACACCTTCCTGGACGTCTTCCACCGCATCGAGGACTGGGAGGCGGTTGCCGGGCGCCTGCGCGCAGACCACCACGCCGTGTACGACGCCATCGCCGCCCGGGACGCGGAACGCGCGGGTGACACGGTGGAGCGGCACATCCGCGCGATCCACCACGACGTCATCCACCCCGAGCTCTGACCCGGCCCGTCCGTCACGGCGGCGGCCGTGCGGGTGGGAGGCCCCACGTGCGTGGTCGGCCGGGGCCCGCTGCCTCCGGCTCGGAGCGTGCAGTGTGCAGCCGGTGCCGGCGCCGGCGCCGGCGCCGAACGGCCGACGGGGTCAAGGGGTCCTCATGTCTGCTCCGCCTGTTCGGCGGGGACGCTCTCGCGCTGGAGGAAGGTGTTCAGCAGCTCGCCGACCCGGTGCTCGGCATCGGCGGGGAGGCGCAGGGAGAACCGTGGGGTCGACGGTGTAGCCGTTGCGGCGGCCGACGCGGGTACGGGTGAGGTGGCCGGCGTTTTCGAGGTCGGCGACAATGACCTGGACGGCGCGTTCGGTGATGCCGATCGGGGCGGCGACGCCGCGCAGCCGCATCTCGGGGTCTCGCGCGAGGTGCGGCAGGACCCTTGCGTGGTCGGTGAGGAACGTCCAGGTTTCGCAGCGGGTGGCGGGGCCCGGTCGTGGTCCTCATCCTACGATCGCCGCTCCGTGTCCGGCCGCCCGCCCAGCGGGGCACTCGGGCTGGCGGAGGATGCCGCGATCCGCGGCGGGCCGCCCGTCCACGCTGCCGCCCCGGTCCCCTGGACGCCGCTCGCCACGGCCTCGCCCCCTCCGTGACCGTCGTGCCCGGTGAAGCCCCGCCGGGCCCACGCCAGGTGAAGGAGGCGATCGCCGTGAACGACCCGCCCCTCCCCGTCCCGCTGTGGGCGTGGGCCGCGGTGACCCTCGGCATCGCCGTGATGCTCGCGGTCGACCTGCTGGCCCACCGCGACAGCCATGTGATCGGGTTCCGTGAGGCGGCGATCTGGAGCGCTGTCTGGATCGCCGTCGGTCTCGGCTTCGGCCTCGCTGTGCTGGCTTGGCAGGGCGGGGACGCGGCCTCCACCTACTACGCCGGCTATCTGATCGAAAAGGCCCTGTCGATCGACAACATCTTCGTCTTCGCCCTGGTCTTCTCGTTCTTCGCCGTCCCCGACGCCTACCAGCACAAGGTGTTGTTCTGGGGCGTCATCGGTGCGCTGGCGGCCCGGCTGGTGTTCATCGTCGTCGGCGTCGAACTGCTCCGGGTCTTCTTCTGGACCGCCTACCTCTTCGGCGCTTTCCTGATCTGGACCGGCTGGAAGATGGCCTTCTCCGAGGACGAGGAGGTCCATCCCGACCACAACCCGGTGGTGCGCCTCGTCAAGAAGATCATTCCCACCGATGCGCGGTTCCACGGCGACAGGTTCGTCACCCGCGTCAGCGGACGCCGGGTGGCGACCTTGTTGTTCGTGGTCCTGGTCGCCGTCGAGGCCACCGACCTGATCTTCGCCATCGACTCGGTCGCTGCCGTCCTGGCCATCACCACCAACACGTTCCTGGTGTGGACCGCCAACGCCTTCGCCGTCCTGGGCCTGCGCAGCCTGTACTTCTGCCTCGCCGGACTTCTGCGCCGCTTCGTCTACCTGCACTACGGCCTGGCCGTCCTGCTCGCCTTCGCCGGAGTCAAACTCATCCTGTCCGAGACCCCCGTCGGGAAGCTGCCCATCCCTCTCACCCTCGGCTTCATCGCCGCCACCATCACCATCTCGATCGCATGGTCGGTGATCGCCACCCGCGACCTGGCCCCCGGAACCGGCAGGCCCGAAAGTGTCGGCACCGACACCGCTGACCACCCCGGCCCCGGACCCGGCCCCGGACCCGGCCCCGGACCCGGCCCCGGACCCGGCCCCGGCACCCGAACCGAACCGGGCCCTGCCACGGACCGCGCGGACCCGCGCCAACGGGGAGCGCCATGACCCGGGGTTCCCCGTCAGCCCGGTGGGCGGGGGCGTTTGGGGCGCCGCGGGCGAAGCGCCGTAGCGCCTTCGAGGAGGGAACAGGGCCCGCCGTGACGGCCGTGCGCGCCTGACGGAGGTGCGCACCTGGTGGCCGTCGCGAGAGAGCCGGCCGGCGCCCCGGCGCCGGTGCGCAGGGAAGACGTGCCTCAGGCGAGCCCTGGGGACGGGCAGGGAGGGCGATGGCGCCGCCCGTCACTCGGCCGGACCGAGCTCCCGGGCATGGATATCGCCTTTGTTCCCCACTTCCAGCATCACGGCGCTTGCGCTCGTCAACGACACCGTGGTTCCCCCTCCGGCTTCGAGCGACCCCGCCGGGACCGGCGCCGACCACGGCACTGCCCCCCGTGAACCCCACGGCGGTCATGGAGAGTCTTCCCGCCCACGAGCGGAGGAAGCCGGTCTCGGACGGGTCACCGCCCAAGGGAGACGGCTGCCACCTCGCCGTTTCCCAGGGCGCTCAGTCGAGACAGAACTCGTTGCCCTCGATGTCCTGCATCAGGATGCACGACTCGTCGTGTTCATCGGCAACCAGCAGTCGCACGCGTGTCGCGCCGAGCGCGACCAGCCGTGCGCACTCGGCTTCGAGCGCGGCGAGGCGCTCTTCACCCACGAGCCCGGTGCCGACTCGCACGTCGAGATGCACCCGATTCTTGACGACCTTGCCTTCGGGGACACGCTGGAAGTACAGCCGCGGGCCCACGCCCGAGGGATCACCGCAGGCGAACGCCGAACCCTGCCGCTCAGGTGGCAGAGAGCGATCGAAATCGTCCCAGGTGGCGAACCCCTCCGGTGGCGGCGGTACGACGTACCCCAGCACCTCGCACCAGAAGCGGGCGACGCGTTCGGGTTCTGCGCAGTCGAAGGTGACTTGGACCTGCTTGATCGATGGCATCGGCGCACCATAGCAGGGCAGCTCCAGTGGTCGTTTCCCGGTGTGGATCCGCAGGTTGACGGGAGGACGGCCCCTCCGCCGTTCAGGCGGCGCGCGCACGGAAGTGGCCGTCGCCGAAGTGCGCCTGGCCCAGGAAGAAGCGGCAACCCCGGGAACGGGCGTCCCCGCGGCGGTGCCGGCGGCCGGGGAACCGGCCGGGCACGGGCGGCCGCGGGGCCGTGTCGGTCAGCCGGTCTCCGAGAGCACGAAGGAGAACTCCGCGGGCCCCGCCCGCAGGACGTACCGCGGCAGCGGGCCCGGACCGCACGACTGGGAGCCGATGGCGTCCAGGCCCTGGCCGATCCGCTCGACCTCCTCGTGGAAGGCGTACATGCGCGAGTACATGTCCGTGTCACGGCAGGTGGGGTCGCCCTCGTAGTGCACGAGCCGGGAGGGGTCCCGGCCGTGGATCCACCCGGCCATCGCCGTCTGGCCGCGACCCTTGCCGGCCTCGTTGCCCAGGGACCAGATGACGACCGACGGGTGGTTCTTGTCGCGCTCCACCATGCGGGCGGCGCGGTCGAGGAGCGCCGGGGTCCAGCGGTCGTCGTCGACCGGGTTGTCGCGCCAGTCCTGCTCGACGAAGCCGTGGGTCTCCAGGTCGCACTCGTCGACGACCCACAGGCCCAGCTCGTCGCACAGGTCGAGGAAGGCGGGTGGGGCGGGTAGTGCGAGGTGCGCACGGTGTTGATGTTGTGCCGCTTCATCAGCAGCACGTCCTCCCGCATGGTCTCCAGGTCGAGGGCGCGGCCCCGCTCCGGGTGCCACTCGTGCCGGTTGACGCCCTTGAACAGGACCGGCCGTCCGTTGACCTTGATCAGGCCGTCCTCCAGGGCGACCGTGCGGAAGCCGATCCGCAGCGGCACCCGCTCGCCCTCCGTGGCGAGCACGCCGTCGTACAGCCTCGGCGTCTCCGCGGTCCACGGTTCGACGCGGACCGTCGCGGACTCGCCGGTGGCGACATCCATGTCGAGGGCGGGCACGGTGACCCGCCCGTCCACGTCCGAGTCGACCCTGAGCGTGCCCTCGCCGGTGACATGGTCGTAGGAGGCGTGCACGAAGAAGTCGAGGACGCCGCCCGCCGGGCGGTGCAGCAGCGTGACGTCCCGGAAGATGCCGGGCAGCCACCACTGGTCCTGGTCCTCCAGGTACGAGCCCGCGGACCACTGGTGGACCCGGACGGCGAGCACGTTGCCGGCGGGCCGGAGCAGATGCCCGACGGCGAACTCGTGCGGCAGCCGCGAGCCCTTGAACTCGCCGAGGCCGGTGCCGTTCAGCCAGACGCGGGCGCAGGACTCCACGCCGTCGAAGCGCAGCACCGCCCCGCCGTCCGACGGCCAGTCGGACGGCAGGTCGAAGGTCCGCAGATGGTCGCCGGTCGGGTTCTCGGTCGGCACCCGGGGCGGGTCGACCGGGAACGGGTAGAGGTGGTTGGTGTAGACGGGGGAGCCGTGGCCCTGCAGGACCCAGTGCCCCGGGACGGAGATCTCGGCCCAGTCCGCCACGTCGTATCCGGGCTCGGCGAACGAGTCGTCCTCGGCGTCGGCGGTCGCCGACAACCGCAAGCGCCACCTGCCGTTCAGGGAAAGGGACGGGGCGTCCGAGGACGCGTACCGGGCGCGCGGCGGCAGTGCCCCGCTGCCCGGCGAGACGTCCTCGACGTAGTCGATGGCCGTAGAGGTGCGGAAAGACATCGGTCTCCTAGCTCAGCCCTTGATTCCGGTCTGTGTGATCCCCTGCACCAGCCAGCGCTGGAGGAAGAGGAACACGAACAACAACGGAATCAGGAAGAGGAGGGCCGCGACCCCGGTGGCGAGGTACAGGCCGCCGTTACCGATGACGCCGCCCCGCCGCACCCGTCGCGGCGGCCGGGCCCGGGATGTGGTGGCAGTGGTCACTTGGACTCGTCTCCCCTTCCCAAGCCCATGATCCTGCCCTGCGCCAGGGTGACCGCGCAGATCAGCAGGGTGAGGACGACCGCCCCCGCGCTGCCGGCGCCGTAGTCCTGGTTCTCGCCGAGGGATCCCAGAGGTCGGCCGGGGCGCCGAGGAGCAGATGGCCGCTGGCGAACAGCGTGCGCATCTTCTTCAGCTTGATCTAGCGCGGAACCCCGGGCGTTCACGCCCGGGAGGAAGCGCTTTTCTGGATTGCTCTGACCCGCGGGTGCCCTTGGGTCTGCGCTGTTGACCTCAGCCAGGTCGTTTCTGGTTCTCGATGTACTCCTTGATGATCTCC
>NZ_JBHUDX010000026.1:169082-207635 GCF_042678285.1 Streptomyces caeni | reverse complement strand
ACCTGACGCATGAAGGCGCGGCCCGGACCCGCGACCAGGCGGTCGTGGGTCCGGGCCGCGCCACTCCCCGTGGAGGGACTCCCGCGCGGGGCCGCGGCCCGGAAGCGGGCTGATCCGGCGTGAACGGGCCCGGCGGCCGGTCCGCGGCCGGCCCTCGCCGGCCCATCGCCGACGGGCGCCCGCGCTCCTGCCCACGGGCGCCCGGCAGCGGAGCGTTACGCGCGGCCGGCCGTCTTCTGCGTCTTGCGGGTGACGGCGTCGATGACCACGGTCGCCAGCAGAACGCCACCGGTGATCATGTACTGGACCGGCGAGGCGATGCCCTCCAGGGCGAGGCCGTACTGGATCGACACGATGACCAGCACACCCAGCAGCGCGTTCCAGGTGCGCCCGCGGCCGCCGAAGAGGCTGGTACCGCCGATGACGGCCGCCGCGATGGCGTTCATCAGCAGGTCACCGCCGCCCGCACCCTGGTTGGCGGACGCGATCTTCGAGGCGATGAACAGACCGCCGATCGCGGCGAACGTGCCGGAGATCGCGAAGACCGAGATCCGCACCATCTCCACGTTGATACCGGCACGCCGGGACGCCTCGACGCTGCCGCCGAGCGCGAAGACCTTGCGGCCGTACGGGGTGCGGCGGAGCACGAAGTCGGTGATCAGCAGAATACCGATGAAGATCACCACGGCCAGCGGCAGACCCTTGTACTGGTTGTAGACCGCCGCGACGGCGAAGGCGACGACCGCCAGCAGCGCGGTGCGCAGGATGGTCTCGCTCAGCGGCCGGGACGGCACACCGGCGGCCTCGCGCCGCCGGTTGCCGAGGAAGGAACTGACGAAGTACAGCACGGTGACCGCGATCGCCAGCCCGTAGGCGGCGGCCACATCGGAGAAGTAGTAGCTGGTCAGCTTGGCCACGAGGCCGTCGCTGTTCAGGTTGATCGTGCCGTTGTCGCCCAGGATCTTGAGCATGAAGCCGTTCCAGAACAGCAGACCGGCCAGCGTGACCGCGAAGGCCGGCACGCCGATCTTCGCGAAAAAGAAGCCGTGGATCGCGCCCGCGGCCGTGCCCGTGAGGATGGCCAGCACGAAGGCCATCCACTCGGTCATGCCGTGGGTGATGTTCAGGACGGCGAAGGTGGCACCCGCGACACCGGAGACGGAGCCGACCGACAGGTCGATCTCGCCGAGGAGCAGGACGAAGACGATACCGACGGCGATCATGCCCGTGCCGACCATGGCCACGGAGATGTCGGAGAGGTTGCCCGCGGTGAGGAAGTTGGAGTTCAGGCTCTGGAAGATGATCCAGATGATGGCGAGGCCGATGACGACCGGGATGGATCCCAGGTCGCCGGCCTTCATCTTGCGCTTGAACTCGGTGAGGTAGCCCGCGAAGCCGCGTTCGCGCACCAGCAGCCGCGGGTCGACGGCGACGTCGGCGCCGCCGGCCGCCTCGGGGTTCTCCACGATGTGGCTCTCGGGGGGCGTGGAGGTCTTGTCGATGCTGCTCACTTCTTGATCTCCCCATTGCTGCGCGCCGCACGACGGGTCACGGCGTTGTCCGTGGCGCCGGTGATGGCGGAGATGATCTCTTCCTGGGAGGTCGACTTGACCTCGAAGACGCCGTTGTTGCGCCCCAGACGCAGCACCGCCACCTGGTCGGCGACGGCCTTCACGTCGGCCATGTTGTGGCTGATGAGGATCACGGCGTGACCGCGTTCACGCAGCCGCTCGACCAGGTCGAGGACCTGGGCGGTCTGCTCCACGCCGAGCGCCGCGGTGGGCTCGTCGAGGATGACCAGCTTGGGCTCGCCGAGCATGGAACGGGCGATCGCCACGGTCTGGCGCTGACCACCGGAGAGGGAGGCGATCGGGATGCGCACGCTCGGGATGCGGATCGACAGCGTCTGGAGCAGCTCGCGGGAGCGGCGTTCCATCTCCACCTCGTCCAGGACACCGCGCTTGCGGATCTCGCGGCCCAGGAAGAGGTTGCCGACCACGTCGATGTTGTCGCACAGCGCGAGGTCCTGGTAGACCGTCGCGATGCCCAGGTGCTGGGCGTCGTTCGGCTTGCTGATCTGTACGGGCTTGCCCTCCCACTCGATGACGCCCTCATCGATGGGATGCACGCCGGCGATCGTCTTGACCAGCGTGGACTTTCCGGCGCCGTTGTCACCCACGAGGGCGACCACCTCACCGGCGTGGACCTCAAGCTCTACGTCGGTGAGCGCCTGAACGGCACCGAACCGCTTGGAGACCCCGCGCAACGCCAGCACGGGCGTAGCGGACACGTGAACCATCTCCTTCGCCGCCTGACCCGGCGGAAGGTTGTTTCAAGAAGTTTGGGAGTGTTCCGTCCGGCGCCCCGCACGAGCTTGCGGGGCTGGTGAGCACGGGGCGCCGGACGAGCCTTCGCGCGTCGGCCCCGTACGGAGATTCAAGGGCGGATTTCCGTACAGGGAAAGGACGCGCAGCCGATTACTTCAGGCCGATCTTGTCGCAGGCCGCCTTGTACTGGGCGGTGCAGATGTCGGCGACCGTGTAGACGCCGTCCTTGATGACGGTGTCCTTGATGTTGTCCTTGGTCAGCGACTGGACCGGGACCAGGACCGACGGGATCTGCTTGTCGGTCGGGCTGTCGACCTTGTCCTTCGCTATCGAGTCGAGCGACTTGCCCTGGGCGAGCGCGACGGCCATCTCGGCGGCGGCGTCCGCCTCCGGGATGTACGGCTTGTAGACGCTCATGTACTGGTCACCGGTGACGATGCGCTGCACACCCGCGAGCTCCGCGTCCTGGCCGGTGACCGGGACCTTGATGCCCGCGGCCTTCAGGGCGGTGATGATACCGCCGGCCATGCCGTCGTTGGCGGAGTAGACGCCGATGATGTTCTTCTTGCCGAGGGCGGAGATGGCGCCCTCCATGTTGGCGTTGGCGTTCTCCGGCTTCCACTCCTTGGTGTCGTACTCCTTGCCGATGTTGACCTTGCCGTCGAGCACGGAGTGGGCGCCCTGCTTGAACTGGGCGGCGTTCGGGTCGGTGGAGGACCCGTTCATCATCACGATCTTGCCGGACTTGGCCTTGGAGCCGAGGGCCGCGAGGAGGGCCTCGCCCTGCGTCTTGCCGACGGTGACGTTGTCGAACGAGGTGTAGGCGTCGATCGGGCCCTGGGCGAGGCGGTCGTAGGCGACGACCGGGATGCCGGCGTCCTTGGCCTTCTGCACCGAGCCCCTGATGGCCGCGGCGTCGACCGCGTCCACGATCAGGACGTCCACCTTGTTGGTGATCATGGATTCGACCTGCTGGCTCTGCGTGGTCGCGTCCTGCTTGGCGTTGGCGTAGACGACCTCGCCCTTGCCGTTCGTCAGCTCCTTGATCTTCTTCTCGATCAGCGGGCGGTCGAACTTCTCGTAGCGGGCCGTCTGGTTCTCGGGAAGGAGCAGACCGACCTTGATGTCGTCGCCCTTCTTCTTGGCGCCCGACGACGAGGAGGAACCGCCACCGGACTCCTTGGCGCTGCCACAGGCAGCCAGCGTGACGGCCATCGCGCCGGCGGCAACGGCAACGGCGGCACGACGCATGCGCATGTTCACTTCACAAACCTCCCTGACGAGGCCGCGTCGCTGCGGCCGAGGTGGCTGGAAGTCAACTCGGCCACACGTGCGACGTCAAGAAGTAAATCCTTAACGAGATGGCAACGGTGCCATCCGTTCTCTAAGTGAAGGCAGGGGCCGCCGCGGGAAGCGTGCCGTCCAAAAGGGTTGAATCACCCATCTCGCTGAGCGCGAGCGCAAGCGCTCCGAGCACCTCCGCACGACCCCCGAGCGCCCCTGGCAACACCGAGAGCTGACGTGCGGCACTGGGGATCGCGTACCGGCCGACCGACTCCCTGATGGGCCCCAGAACCAGTTCCCCGGCCTCGGCGAGATCACCGCCAAGGACCACTCGGCTCGGGTTCAGCAGATTGCAGAGATTGGCGACTCCGCTGCCGATGTGGCGGCCGACGTCGGCGATCACCCGACGACAGCCCGGATCACCGTCCCGCGCCAGCCTGACCACGCCCTCCATGGTCAGATCGGTGCCGTGGCTGGACTGGAGCAGCGGCAGGACGTAGCGCGCCGCCGCGAAGGTCTCCAGACAGCCCCGGTTGCCGCAGCGGCACACGGGGCCGGATTCATCAAGGGTAATATGCCCGATTTCCCCCGCGGTGCCGCCGGGGCCGCGGTAGATCTTGCCGTCGATCACCAGTCCGGCGCCGACACCGCTGGCGACCTTGATGTACGCCAGGTCCTTGACCCCGCGGCCGCTGCCCCAGACCAGCTCGCCGAGCGCGCCGAGGTTGGCGTCGTTGTCCACGTACACCGGCACGCCGAGCCGCCCCCGCAGCTCCTCGGCGGGCTTGGCGCCGGTCCAGCCCGGCAGGATGGCGGTGGAGCCGAGCGTGCCCGACTCCACATCGATCGGGCCGGGCACACCGAGGCCCACACCCGCGATCTTCGACCGGTCCACCCCGGTGGCCTCGATCAGCCTGCTGACCAGCTCCTCCGCCCGGTCGAAGCCCTGCGCCGCGGAGGCGTCCACATCCAGCGGCTCGGACTCCTCGGCGAGCACCTGATGGGCGAGGTTCCCGATCGCGACGCGCAAATGGGTGTGCCCGAAGTCGACACCGATGACGATGCCGGCGTCGCCGCTGAGGGAGACGCTGCGCGCCCTGCGGCCGCCCGCCGACGTGGGCGTGACCTCGACGGTCCCGCCTTCCTTCAGTTCCCGCACGATATTGGAGACCGTGGCCGCGGACAGGCCCGTCGCCCTCGCGATCTCCGCCTGTGTGAGCGACCCGGCAAGGCGCACCGCGCGCACGACGCGCTCCAGATTTGCACGGTGCAGCGACGACTGCGACCCCGGAGTCTCCATCGACCCATCCACTCCTGCCTTCAGCACCGGCGGCCACGATGCCGCCCGTGTGACCCGGATCACGGCAACGGAACCCGGGTCACTTACAAGTTATGAACTCCAAGCTCCGCTGAACGGGTCACCGCAGTCAAGACCTTGAGGGAAATCGAGGGAGAACAGCGACGCGATCATGCGAACGCCGGCGTCCTCCCCGTTCACAGGGAGGACGTCGGCGGGAGTGATCGCAGAGTCGTTCGAGCTTTGCCAAGGGGCCGCGGGGGCGCAGTCGTACGGGGCCTGTGCCGGCCCGCGGGCCCGGTCTACCTGACCGGGCCTTCGTCTTCTTCCCCCGGCTGTTCGTCGGGTCTGTCCAGGATGGCCTCCCGGGTGTACCGAGGGTGCCCTGGGGGCGGAGCCACCACCCCGGGGGCCATGAGTTCGGCCAGCAGCCCGCTCAGGTCGTCCGTGGACAGCGCCAGGCCCAGCGTCTGCACGATGCGCAGCGCACAGTCCCGGACGGCCTGGGCGTCCTTCCCGGGCGCCGCCGTGCTCCTGATCTCGTCGCACACCCGGCTGAACTGCTCAGGGCTGATCGTCGGCCGGCCCACCGGTTGCCCCATGGTGCGCTCCTCCCGGAAGAGCGGGCCGTTCCACCCGCTCTTCCAGAAAGCGCCCCGCACACCCCGACGGCAACCGGAGAGAGCGACGGCGCGGCTACTTCAGCGTCGCCGAGGTCAGACCGGCCTGCACCTGACGCTGGAAGGACAGGTAGACCACCAGCATCGGGATCATCGCGATGGTCACGCCTGCGAACAGAACGGGGAGGTCGGAGGCGTACCCCTGCTGTTGCTGCAGCTGGATGAGGCCCTGGGTGAGGACGTAGCGCTCGGGGTCCGAGCCGCTCTGCGGCTGCATCAGGACCGTCGGGAGGATGAACTGGTTCCACTGACCCAGCGTGTTGAAGATCCCGACGCTGATCAGACCCGGCTTCGCCATCGGCAGCATCACCTGGAAGAAGGTCCGGGTGTGCGAGGCCCCGTCCAGGATGGCCGCCTCGAAGACCGCCGTCGGCAGTGTCCGGAAGAAGGCGTGCATGAAGAACACGGTGAACGGCATCGAGTACGCGATGTAGACCAGGATCAGCCCCTGGTAGGTGTTCAGCATGTCCAGCCGCTTGACCATGAAGAACAGCGGGACCAGGGCCAGGAAGACGGGGAACATCGCGCCCGCGACGAAGAAGTAGTAGAGGAGCCGGTTGCCCCAGAACCGGTAGCGGGCGAGCACGTACGCGGCCATCGAGCCGAACAGCATCGTCAGCGGCACGGAGAACACCAGCACGATGACGGTGTTCAGGAAGTAGTCGCCGATGCCCTTGTCCCAGGCGCGGCGGAACACGTCGAAGGACCAGGCGTGCGGCCAGCCGAAGGCCGAGCCGCCGATCTGCGCGTCGGTCTTGAACGAACTGATCACCAGCCACAGCAGGGGCAGCACGATCAGCAGCGCCCACACGGCGAGGAAGCCGTGCGAGAAGACGTTCAGGACGATGCCCTCGCTGCGCCGGTCACCGGGGCGGGCGGGTGCCTTGCCGGCCGAGGGCTGCGGGGGGACGGTGCCGCCGGTGACGGCCGTTTCCTTCAGGGGTGCGCTCATCGTCGTCTCTCCCGCTCAGAACTCGATGCGCTCGCGGCGGGTGGCGCGCAGCGTGACCACGGACAGGATCAGGGTGAGCAGCAGCATGACGACGCCCATGGCGCAGGCGTAGCCGCTCTTCCCGTAGTAGAGGAAGTTGCGCATCATCACGGTGGACATGACATCGCTGTGGTGATCGGGCCCGCCTCCGTAGGCGCCCATGTTCTGGGTCATGGAGGAGACCAGGACGAACATGTCCATGGCCACGATGCCCAGGTACACCCACGCCGTCTGCACGGTGTCCCACAGCAGCGGCAGGGTGATGCGGAAGAAGGACTGGGAGCGGCCCGCGCCGTCGATGAGGGCCGCCTCGTAGACGTCTTTCGGGATGGACTGCATGGCGGCCGAGAACAGCACCAGATAGAAGCCGACGCCGTGCCAGACCACGACCAGGATCAGCGCCCACAGCACCATGTTCGGCTCGTTGAGCCATTCGACGGGATTGCTCGCGTCGACCAGGCCGAGCTTGATCAGGAAGCCGTTGAGCAGACCTCCGCCGTCACTGCGGTAGACGGCGTTGAACAGCACGGCCAGAATCGCCAGCGACAGGACCTGCGGAAAGAAATAAATGATCTTGTAGAGCTTCGATCCGGCCACGCCCTGGACACCGCCGGCCCGGCTGCGCCCGCCCGCGTTCACCATGAAGGCGAAGAACAGGGCCAGCAGAATGGTGATCACCGGGATGAAGACCAGGAACAGGATGTTGTGCCAGATGGCCTGGAGGAAGACATCGTCCTGGAACAGCGCCCGGTAGTTGTCCAGGCCGACGAACGAGAAGGTCTGCGACTGGCCCTTCCAGTCGGTCAGCGAATAGCCGAACGTCTGGATGTACGGCCAGATGACGAAGATCAGGTAGAGCGCCACGGGCACGAAGAGAAATCCCGCGACGAACCTGTACTGCCCTTTGCGCATGGCGTTCCTGCCCCTGGTGTGCCGTTCCGGGCCGGACGCGGACGTCCGGCCCGGAACGCGGTCGGTCGAACGAGCCTCAGTCGTGGTGGTTCTTCTTGCTGGCCGGATCCTTGGCCTGCTTGTCGACCGCGGCCTGGCAGCGCTTCAGCCATTCCCTGGGCTGGATGCGCTTGGCCATCAGCTCGTTGGAGGCGTTCTGGAGAGCGGTGTCCATCTCGCTGTACCAGTCGGGGTAGAGGTAGCGGAAGGTGTTGGAGCCCGCGGCCTTGGACGCCTCGACCGTGGACTGCGTGCCCGGGCGCAGTGTCACGCTGGAGTCGACGCCGTCCTTGAGGATGGTCAGCGAGTTGGCCTGCTTGGCGAACAGCGTCGACCACTCCTTGGAGAGCATGCGGCGCATGAACTCCTTTGCCGCGGGCAGGTTCTTCGCCTTCGCGGGGATGATGAAGGGCTCACCGGAGCCGGCGCGGATCGCCTCGAAGGGCATCTTGCTTCCGGCCAGCAGCGGCATCGGCAGGAACTTCATGTCGAAGTCGGACGGGGTCTGCTTGAGCTGCTCGTTCTCCAGCCAGGAGCCGCAGGTGATGAAGGCGGCCTTGTACTGGTTCCAGCGGGTCTGCGACTCGGTGTGGGTGAGGCCGTTGGTGCCGGGCATCAGCAGGCCCTTCTCCACGACCTCGTAGACCGCCTCGATGCCCGCCTGCGCGGCGTCGGACCCGACGAATGCCTTCGGGTCGAGGTTGTCGATCGCCTTCACGGCGTCGATGCCGCCCTTCTTGGCGATCATGTCCATGATGGCGACATTGATGTAGTACGGGTACTTGCCCTGGTGGGCGAGGCCGCCGATGCCCTGCGACTTGGCGTCCTTGCAGATCGCGAGGAAGTCGTCCCAGGTCTTGGGCGCCGTCCAGCCCTTCTCCTCGAAGAGCTTGCCGGAGTACCACAGGCCCCACACCGTGTAGATGTAGTTGAGGGCGACGACCTTGCCCTCCTGGACGCCCGGGTCGAGGGTGCCGGGGATGAGGGTGTCGCGGACCTTCTTGGCCGGATCGTCGACGGACGGCGCGTCGAGGACCTCGGCGAGGTCGAGCAACTGGCCGTTCTTGTACAGCACGTCGACCTTGATCTGCTGGGCGCCGGAGTCGTCCACGATGTCCGGCGGGTTGCCGGCGTTGAAGCGCGGCTGCAGTTTGCCGGTGATCTCCTGGGTGCCGGTGTGGGTGGAGGTGATGCCGAGCTGCTTCCGGTAGTCGGCCTCCCACGCCTTGGCGTAGTCGTCGCCGTAACCGCCCTTGAAGATGACGACGTCGAGCTTGCCCCCCTTGGCCACACCGAAGGGGTTCGTCTTCGACGTCTTCCCCTGGGTCCCGTTGTTGCTGGAGTTGCCGCCCCCGCCCCCGCTGGCACACGCCGACAGGAAGCCCATCGCGGGGACGGAGATCAGACCGAGCGCGGCGGACCGCTTGATCAGATCGCGGCGGCCTACGCCCTCGGGGGTGGTGTTCGCTCCGGAAGTGGATCCCATGCTCAAGTCCTCGCCTTCTCCAGGACTCAGGCGGTGAACCGGATCCTCCCGGCACCGCGGTGATGGTGAAGCTGGGGTCGTGCACGAGGGATTCGGTGGAACGGCACGGCAGTCGGTCGTGCCCGAAACGGTGCGCCGCCTCCCGAATTCCCCCCGGTCGTGCCTGTCCACAGCCGCCGTACCGCTTGATGACTGCTGCCCGGACGCCGACAGGTATAGTCCACTTTCCGTCAACGGAGCAAGATCGAACGCAAGGTTGGCGGTTTGCTTTTCCGAGTTGAGACCTCGCGGAAATACGGGATGTCAGTACGGCCCCCGAACGGGATATCCACCGCATAGGGCCCGAATGCCACGCTCAACACCCTTGACATCACTGGTCACTTGACCACCTACTGGTCCTTGCGCGACGAAGTGACAACGTTGTCCATTTCCTTTACGGCGCAGGGAGGGTGCTCGCGCATGCAGCACAGATCTCGGCACAGATGGTCTCCTACGGCGGTCGCGGCAACGGCCGCCTTCGCATTGCTGACGGCCGGGCAGGGCACGGCAGAAGGACTGCCCGCCCGACCGGCGTCCGTCGACCGGGAGTTCACTTCCTCGTTCGAGCCGGACGATCCGCCCCCGACATGGCTGAACACGGTGGACACCGCAGCGGACGGCACGAAGCGGGCGTCCGGCGTAGACGGAGGGTACACCACGGGCATTCCGGGCAATGTGACCGACGAGGTCACCGATGTCCGGGCCAGCGCGGAGAACACGGGCGCCGGCGAGGTCAAGGAGAACCTGGTCGACGGCGAGCCGGGCACCAAGTGGCTGACCTTCGCACCCACGGGCTGGGTGGAGTTCGACCTGGACGCACCGGTCAAGATCGCGACGTACGCGCTCACATCGGCCAACGACTACACGGAGCGGGACCCGGCCGACTGGACGCTCCAGGGCTCGACGGACGGGAAGGACTGGAAGACCCTCGACACGCGCACCGGCGAATCGTTCGAGGAACGTTTCCAGACAAAATCCTATGATCTCACCGAGCCGACCCAGTATGCGCACTTCCGGATCGACTTCACCAAGAACCACGGCGCGGGCATACTTCAGCTCGCCGACGTGCAGTTCTCCACGGGCGACAGCTCCCCGCCCGCACCCAAGGACATGCGCTCGCTGGTGGACCGCGGCCCGAGCGGCTCCCCCACAGCCAAGGCGGGCGCGGGTTTCACCGGCAGACGGGCGCTGCGGTACGCAGGAACGCACCAGGCGGACGGACGGGCCTACTCGTACAACAAGATCTTCGATGTGAACGTGGGTGTCACGCGGGACACCCAGCTGTCGTACCGGATCTTCCCGTCGATGGCGGACGGAGACCGGGACTACGACGCCACGAACGTCTCCGTGGACCTGGCCTTCACCGACGGCACCTATCTCAGCGGCCTCGGAGCGCTGGACCAGCACGGCTTCCCGCTGAGCCCGCAGGGGCAGGGCGCGTCGAAGGCGCTGTACGTCAACCAGTGGAACAACGTGGTCTCCCGGATCGGCTCGGTCGCGGCCGGGAAGACCGTGGACCGGATCCTGGTGGCGTACGACGCACCGAAGGGGCCGGCGCGATTCCGGGGCTGGCTGGACGACATCTCGATGAAGGCGGCGCCACCGCAGCGGCCCAAGGCGCATCTGTCCGACTACGCGCTGACGACCCGCGGCACCAACTCCAGCGGCGCCTTCTCGCGCGGCAACACCTTCCCGGCGACGGCACTGCCGCATGGCTTCAACTTCTGGACGCCGGTGACCAACCCGGGCTCGCTGAGCTGGCTGTACGAGTACGCAAGGGCCAACAACACGGATAATCTGCCCACCATACAGGCGTTCAGCGCGAGCCATGAGCCGAGCCCGTGGATGGGTGACCGGCAGACGTTCCAGGTGATGCCCTCGGCCGCGTCCGGCACCCCGGACACCGGCCGCACCGCGCGGGCGCTGCCCTTCCGGCACGCCAACGAGATCGCGCGTCCTTACTACTACGGCGTGACCTTCGAGAACGGCCTCAAGGCGGAGATGACGCCGACGGACCACGCGGCCGTGCTGCGCTTCACCTATCCCGGCGACGACGCGAGCGTGCTCTTCGACAATGTCACGGAGCAGGCCGGGCTCACCCTCGACAAGGAGCACGGGATCGTCACCGGCTTCTCGGACGTGAAGTCCGGGCTGTCGACCGGGGCGACCCGGCTGTTCGTCTACGGCGTCTTCGACGCCCCGGTGACGGACGGCGCGTCCTCGGGGGTCAAAGGGTATCTGCGGCTGCGGCCGGGCGCCGACCACACGGTCACCCTCCGGCTCGCCACCTCGCTCATCGGCATCGACCAGGCCAAGGACAACCTGCGCCAGGAGATCCCGGACGGGACGTCCTTCGACACGGTGAAGGCGCACGCACAGCGCGCCTGGGACCGGCTGCTGGGGCGGATCGAGGTGGAGGGCGCCACGGCCGATCAGCTCACGACGCTCTACTCCTCGCTCTACCGGCTGTACCTGTACCCCAACTCGGGTTTCGAGAAGGTGGGATCGGCGTACCGGTACGCGTCGCCCTTCTCCCCGATGACGGGCCCCGACACACCCACGCACACCGGGGCGAAGATCGTCGGCGGCAAGGTGTACGTCAACAACGGCTTCTGGGACACCTACCGCACGACCTGGCCCGCCTATTCCTTCCTCACCCCACGCCGGGCGGGCGAGCTGGTCGACGGCTTCGTGCAGCAGTACAAGGACGGCGGCTGGACCTCGCGCTGGTCATCGCCCGGCTACGCGGACCTGATGACGGGCACCTCGTCGGACGTGGCGTTCGCGGACGCCTATGTGAAGGGCGTGAGGTTCGACGCCGAGGCCGCCTACGACGCGGCGGTGAAGAACGCGACGGTCGACCCGCCGTCGTCCGGGGTCGGCCGCAAGGGCATGGCCTCCTCCCCGTTCCTCGGCTACACGACCACCGCCACCGGGGAGGGCCTGTCCTGGGCGATGGAGGGCTATGTCAACGACTACGGCATCGCCAGGATGGGGCAGGCGCTGTACAAGAAGACCGGCACGAAGCGCTACGAGGAGGAGTCGGCGTACTTCCTCAACCGCGCCCGGGACTACGTCCGCCTCTTCGACGCGAAGGCCGACTTCTTCCAGGGCCGTGACGCGCGGGGCGACCGGCGGGTGGACTCGTCGGCGTACAACCCGCGCGTGTGGGGCTACGACTACACGGAGACGAACGGCTGGGGCTACGCCTTCACGGCCCCGCAGGACAGCCGGGGCCTGGCCAACCTGTACGGCGGCCGCGCCGGGCTGGCGGACAAGCTCGACCGGTACTTCACGACGCCGGAGACGGCCTCACCCGAGTTCGTGGGCTCCTACGGCGGTGTCATCCACGAGATGACGGAGGCACGTGACGTCCGGATGGGCATGTACGGGCACTCCAACCAGGTGGCCCACCATGTGATCTACATGTACGACGCCGCCGGGCAGCCGTGGAAGGCGCAGGCGAAGGTCCGCGAGGCCCTTTCCCGTCTGTACACCGGCAGCGAGATCGGACAGGGCTACCACGGCGACGAGGACAACGGCGAGCAGTCCGCCTGGTACGTGTTCTCGGCACTGGGCTTCTACCCCCTGGTGATGGGCAGCGGCGAGTACGCCGTCGGATCACCGCTGTTCACCAGGGCGACGGTGCACCTGGAGAACGGCAGAGACCTGGTGATCAAGGCCCCGGGGAACAGCCCGCGCAACGTCTACGTCCAGGGCCTGAAGGTGAACGGCCACCGGTGGACGTCGACGGCGCTGCCGCACGCGCTGCTCTCCCGGGGCGGGGTGCTGGAGTTCGACATGGGTCCGCGGCCGTCGGCCTGGGGCACGGGGAAGAACGCGGCACCGGTGTCGATCACGCGGGACGACAAGGTGCCCTCGCCGCGCGCCGACGTGCTGAGGGGTGAGGGCCCCCTCTTCGACGACACGTCGGCGACGGACGCGACCGTGACGAGCGTGGACCTGCCGGTCACGGGCCGCACCCGGGCGGTGCAGTACACCCTGACGTCCTCGGCGGACCACACGAAGGCACCGGCCGGCTGGACCGTCGAGGCGTCCCAGGACGGCACACACTGGGGGACCGTTGACCGCCGCACGGGAGAACCCTTCGCCTGGGACCGGCAGACCCGGGTGTTCTCGATCCCGCGTCCCGGCGCGTACACGCACTACCGCCTGGTCCTGAACGCGGAGTCGACCCTGGCGGAGGTGGAGCTGCTGGCCTGACGGCACCGTGGGACAACGGGAGGGCGCGGAGATCCCTCCGCGCCCGCCCCGCTCGCGTTCCGCCCGCCGCGCGTCCACGGACACCCGCGCCCTCCCCGGCGGGTCAGCCAGACGGGTGAACGCCCTTGACACCGTTGTCCATTGAGGGCGTACAGTCATCCACAGACCATGTTCGACAGGTGCTCGACAACGTTGTCGCATCCATCGGTCACCCACAGACCACGTTCCGTCCGTTCCGGCCCTCTCCCCCGTGGGCCGGAACGGCTCGCGGACCGGGTGGCGCACACCCGCCACCCGGTCCGCCCCGAGCGTCTCAACCCACCTGGCAGGAAAGGCTGGTCGCCGGATCGCCCCCCGGGCCCCGGACGACGTATCCGAACGTCGTGCTCTCGCCCGGATCCAGTGCCCCGTTCCAGTCGGCGTTGTGCACCATCACATCCTGGCCCTGGTAGGTGGCATTGCCGTTCCAGAGGCTGTCCACCGACTGCCCCGTGGGCAGCGTCCAGTCGATCATCCAGCCGAGCATCGGCACATCACCGGTGTTGGTGACGGTCACCTCGGACTGGTAGCCGTCGGCCCAGCTGCCGGTGGTACGGCGCGCCGCGGAGCAGGCGCCCGGCGGGGGCTCGGTGGGATTGCCCGGGTCGTGAACACCCGTCACCTCACCGTTGCCGCCGTCGAAGACGACGTCGGAGCAGGAGTAGAAGGTCTCCGCGCTGTCCGAGCGCTGCCAGACCATGTAGATGATGTGGCGGCCCGACTTGTTGTCGGGGAGCTTGCCGGACCACGAGTAGTGGGCCTCGACGGTGCCCGGCGTCCCGTTCAGCGGCGGGTGGTCGGCGGTGAGGAACGGCTGGTCCTCCATGTCGTCCCAGGTGAGCGGTTTGGACGGGTCGAAGCCGTCCTTGGTGAGGTAGACACGGAACCAACCCGGGTGAGCGGCCCACGCGTTGTACGAGAAGTCGACCGTGGCGCCGGAGGTGAGGTGGGTGAGCGGCCAGTCGTCACGGGGCAGGTCGAAGCCGGCGAAGTTGGTGTTGCCGCCGCTGCACAGCTGTCCGTCGGGGACGAAGCCCCGGGTGCGGCCGGCGCCGTCCGAACGCAGCACGGAGAACCAGTTGTAGAACGGCGTGGTGCCGCCCGTCTGCTGCGCGGCCTTGCAGGCCGGATTGACCGGCTTGATCTCTCCGGTGTCGGTGAGCGCGTCCTGCCAGCACAGGAAGGTGCGGCTGCCGGGTTTCATGGGGGTGCCGTGCGCGGCGGCCTTCCCGCCCGCAGCGACGACCAGGCCGAGGGCCGGGAGCGCGGTGAGCAGAGCGAGGGCGATGAGGAGGAGGGCCCCGCGCCGGGTGGGAGAGAGTAATCGCCGGGGATGAGCCGTCGAGCTGTTTGGTAGGTACATGACAATCTCCTCCATGTCCTCGATACGACGGTCGTGCCGGAAGGGGTGCCGAGCAGGAGCGCGCCCGCGCGATCCGGGCGGGTTCCGGTCCACCGGGACCACGAACCCAATGGGAGCGCTCCCACTCTCTGTGCGTGAAGCTAGCGCGCACAGCGCTCCCTGTAAACGTCTGACGCACAAGGGAGCGGCGGTCCCGTCGTGTTCGCACCTGCTCGGGGCAACGCCGGTGTCACGAGGGTCACTCGTGGGGGCGGTGTCGGCCTCCCCCGGCGGCGCGCGGGGCAACCCGAGTGCTTTTGTGGTCATCTACCTGTACGAACGCAACGAGCGGGGAAAGGGCGGGCTGTGCACGGTTCCGGCACGGACGGTGGCCATGACACGGACACCGCCGGTTCCTGGTGGGCGGCCGCGGCGGCGAACCTTCTGATCGGGACGGTCGCGATCGTCCCGGGCGTGTGCGTCCGGTGGCTGCTGACCCGATACGTACTGGCCGGTTGCGCCAACGGGGTGGGCTGCGGCAGGGGATCACCCGACAACACGGTCGGCATGGCCCTGGGCGCGGCACTGGGCAGCGCGTTCGTCCTCGGGATGGTGCTCGTGGTGGACGTCCTCATGCCCTGGCAGGAGGGCAGACCGCTGGGCCTGTACCTGCGTCTGACGACCCTGGTCCCCGCGCCCTTCGCGATCGCTCAGGCGGCCGGGTGGATCTGAGGGGTGCCTGGACGCCGTCCGACGGCCCCAGGTTGGATCAACTCGCCCCGGGGATCACCCTGTTTACGCAACCAGCCGCCGTAGGCGCCCCACGGGGCTTCGTCGCCCGGGCGCTCACGCAGCGTTTGTTCCAAGACCACGACTTCCATGCGAGCCGCCCTGGGGACGGCCGCTGACCGTCAGGCCGACGGCGTGCTCCGCCCCCTTCTCCCGCCCGAAACGGCAGCGGGCCGCGGCCCCGTCGCCGGGGTCGCGGCCCAACCGCCGTACCGGATCCCTTACTTGCGGATGAGGCTGCGCAGCACGTACTGCATGATGCCGCCGTTGCGGTAGTAGTCGGCCTCACCGGGGGTGTCGATGCGGACGATCGCGTCGAACTCGACCCCGGTGTCGGTGGTGACCTTGACCGTGCGCGGGGTGGTGCCGTTGTTCAGCTCCTCCACACCGGTGAAGGAGAAGGTCTCCTCGCCGGTCAGGCCGAGGGACCCGGCCGAGGCGCCCTCCGGGAACTGCAGCGGCAGGACGCCCATGCCGATGAGGTTCGAGCGGTGGATGCGCTCGTACGACTCGGCGATGACGGCCTTGACGCCGAGGAGTGCCGTGCCCTTGGCCGCCCAGTCTCGGGACGAGCCGGAGCCGTACTCCTTGCCGGCCAGGACGACCAGCGGGACGCCCTGCTCGATGTAGTTGCGCGAGGCGTCGTAGATGAAGGAGACCGGGCCGCCCTCCTGCGTGAAGTCACGCGTGTAGCCGCCCTCGGTGCCCGGCGCGATCTGGTTGCGCAGGCGGATGTTGGCGAACGTACCGCGGATCATGACCTCGTGGTTGCCGCGGCGGGAGCCGTAGCTGTTGAAGTCGCGGCGCTCGACGCCGTGCTCGGTGAGGTACTTGCCGGCCGGGGTGTCGGCCTTGATCGCACCGGCCGGGGAGATGTGGTCGGTGGTGACGGAGTCGCCCAGCTTGGCCAGTACACGGGCGCCGGCGATGTCGGAGACCGGCTCCGGGTCCATGCCCATGCCCTCGAAGTAGGGGGGCTTGCGGACGTACGTCGACTCCGGGTCCCACTCGAAGGTGTTGCCGGTCGGGATCGGCAGCGCCTGCCACTGCGCGTCGCCGGCGAAGACGTCGCTGTAGGACTTGGTGAACATGTCCTCGCCGATGGCACTGGCGACGACCTCGTTGACCTCGGCCTCGCTGGGCCAGATGTCCGTCAGGTGGACCGGGTTGCCGTCCTGGTCGGTGCCCAGGGCGTCCCTGGTGACGTCCACCTTCATGGAACCGGCGATGGCGTAGGCGACGACCAGCGGCGGGGACGCCAGGTAGTTCATCTTGACGTCGGGGTTGATGCGGCCCTCGAAGTTCCGGTTGCCGGAGAGGACCGAGACGACGGCGAGGTCGTGGTCGTTGACAGCCTTGGAGACCTCCTCCGGCAGCGGGCCGGAGTTGCCGATGCAGGTGGTGCAGCCGTAGCCGACGAGGTTGAAGCCGAGCTTGTCGAGGTACGGGGTCAGGCCGGCCTTGTCGAAGTAGTCGGTGACGACCTTGGAGCCCGGGGCGAGGGTGCTCTTCACCCACGGCTTGCGGGTCAGGCCCTTCTCGACCGCCTTCTTGGCCACCAGCGCGGCGGCGACCATGACGTACGGGTTGGAGGTGTTGGTGCAGGAGGTGATGGCCGCGACGGCCACCGCACCGTGGTCCAGCTCGTAGGTGGTGCCGTCGGGGGCGGTGACCGGGACCGGGTTGGCCGGTACGCCGTTGTGGACGGCCGGGGCGTCGGAGGCCGGGAAGGACTCCTTGCCCGCCTCGTCGACGGTGTCGACGTAGTTGCGGACGTCCTGCTTGAACTGCTCGGCGGCGTTCGCCAGGACGATTCGGTCCTGCGGGCGCTTCGGGCCGGCGATGGAGGGGACGACCGTGGACAGGTCGAGCTCCAGCTTCTCGGAGAACTCCGGCTCTGCCTTCGGGTCCAGCCAGAGGCCCTGCTCCTTGGCGTACGCCTCGACGAGGGCGACCTGCTGCGGGGAGCGGCCGGTCAGGCGCAGGTAGTTGAGGGTCTCCTCGTCGATCGGGAAGATCGCGGCGGTGGAGCCGAACTCCGGCGACATGTTGCCGATGGTGGCGCGGTTGGCGAGGGAGGTGGCGGCGACGCCCTCGCCGTAGAACTCGACGAACTTGCCGACCACGCCGTGCTTGCGGAGCATCTCGGTGATGGTGAGCACCAGGTCGGTGGCGGTGGTGCCGGGCTTGAGCTCACCGGTCAGTTTGAAGCCCACCACGCGCGGGATGAGCATGGAGACCGGCTGGCCGAGCATCGCGGCCTCGGCCTCGATGCCGCCGACGCCCCAGCCGAGGACACCGAGGCCGTTGACCATGGTGGTGTGCGAGTCGGTGCCCACCAGGGTGTCGGGGTACGCCTTGCCGTCGCGGACCATGACGACGCGGGCCAGCTTCTCGATGTTGACCTGGTGGACGATGCCGGTGCCCGGCGGGACGACCTTGAACTCGTCGAAGGCGGTCTGGCCCCAGCGCAGGAACTGGTAGCGCTCCTTGTTGCGGCCGTACTCCAGCTCGACGTTCGCCTTGAAGGCGTCGTTCGTGCCGAACTTGTCGGCGATGACGGAGTGGTCGATGACCAGCTCGGCCGGGGCCAGCGGGTTGATCTTCGCCGGGTCGCCGCCGAGCTCCTTGACGGCCTCGCGCATGGTGGCGAGGTCGACGACGCAGGGCACGCCGGTGAAGTCCTGCATGATCACGCGGGCCGGCGTGAACTGGATCTCCTGCGACGGCTGGGCCTGGGAGTCCCAGTTGCCGAGGGCACGGATGTGGTCGGCGGTGATGTTCGCGCCGTCCTCGGTGCGGAGCAGGTTCTCCAGCAGGACCTTGAGGCTGTACGGCAGGCGGGCCGAGCCCTCCACCTTGTCCAGCCGGAAGATCTCGTACGACTCGTCGCCCACCTGCAGCGTGCTGCGGGCGTCGAAGCTGTTCGCCGACACGACAGTCTCCTTCATTGATGTGCGCGTACCACCGCAATCCTGCCGCCACGACGCCTCGGCCGGTTCGGTAAGGTAAGGCTAAGTCAGGTAATCCTTACCGCCGGGGCGGCTGCGGTGCACCTCGGCAGATATCTCGATGTCGAGATAACTCTAGTACATGGGGGCCGGATGGTCATGCGGGACCCGGTTGTCCGCTGTCGTGCAATCGTGTCGTGCAATCGAGGCGTTTGACAGCGAACCCGGTCGCTCTGGCTTCCTTGCCGGTGGACCCAGGCGTGCGAGGTGAGCGCGCTGGAGGTGCCGGGTGGCCATGGACGCTCAGCCGTTCCGGCCGCGCTGGCACGACGGCGAGCGGGAACGTCTGCACGCCCCGGACTGCTTCGTGCGCCGCAAGCAAGCCACGGCTCGGCGGTCGTCGTCCGCGCCTGTGCGCACAAGCGGACCGAGCCGAGGGACACCGAAGCGTTCGAGGCGACGCGCCTGGCTTGTGCCCGGGCCGAGTGGGACTTCGAGCGGGTCGCGGTGCGGACACGGCATCACCGGCGAATGTCGGGTGGCTGTCGCACCACCGGCATCCCCGCTGCGAGGCGACCCACTGCGAGACGACGGGCCGGATCCCGGCGTACACGACCCCCAAGCCGGCGGACGGGGGCGGGAAGCGGAGGCTGTACGAGTCCGGCGGATCACGCGCCTGGCCGGTTGTCACCCGTGGGACGCGTCACCATCCGCACGCGGTGTGGGGGGAATGGCGCGACCGGGGCCGGTGAGGCGAATATACCCCCAGGCACCGCGTACGCCGGACCGGGGGAGCGATACAGGTGGGGACCAGAGGGTTATCGGCGGGCGATTCACCGCCGCAGACAGCAGGCTCCGACGTCACACGGCAACTCTGCACGGCACTCTATGCGCGCCCGGCCCATCTCGGCGGCCCCACGCCGTGGGGCGAGACGCGGCTGCTCCGGCTGGTCAAGGACGTGCTGCGCGACCCGGCGCGCACGGTCCCGTCGTACGGTTTCGATCTGGTACCGGTGCTCATGCACGGGGTGCGCGTCCGTCGGCGGCGGCTGCTTCGCCAGGTCGCGGTGGTGGCGGTGCTCGGCCTCGTCGTGGCCTGGGCGCCGGTCTCGGCCCTGGCATGGCTGGGTGCGCTCGGTCTCGCCTGGGTGGTGGGTTCGTCCGGGCCGAGCTGGGCGCTGGCACCGCTGATCGGGTACTGGGTGTTCACGCTGGTCAAGATGCAGGAACACGACAGCTTCCACGAGGTGTGGGTGCGCAGCGCCCAGCTCCCCTTCGTGCTGGCATCCGCCGTGGCCCTGGTGTACGTCGTCGATGGGGTGGTCGCCCGGTCGGCGCGGGGACGGGCGAGCAGGGACGGCGGCATCCGGGAGCGGCTGCCCTCCGCCGGGCCACGGGCCCGCAGACGCGTGGAGTGGGTCGGCACCCGGCAGAACGGCATCGCGCTGCCGTACGACGTCCAGGGCCGTTTCATCGGCGCGGGCCGGGAAGCCCGGGGCGCGGCGGTAATCCGCGTGCCGCTGCGGCCCGGGCAGCCCGAGCGGTCCGTCGTGGCGCTGCACGAGACAGAGGTGCTGGAAAGCATCGGGGCCGCACTGACCGCCGCCGGCCACGGCAAGGGCGGGCCCGGCAGCGCCGAGGAGACCGCCCCACTGCCTGGCTTCTCGGTGGCCCGGGTACTGGCCCTGCCGGCCGGCCTGTGGCTGGAGCGCAGCCGGAGCGGGGCCGGGGCGTCGGAGACGGCGGCTGGGCTGGGCCGGCCGGAGCGGCCTTATCTGCGGGCTCAGTGCGTCAGCTGGCAAGGGCAGCTCGTGGTGAGCCTGTTCGTGCACGCGGCCCTCCAGGCCGGTGAATTGCGGCTCACGCTGCGGCCACAGGTGATGGCACCGCTGCTGCCGCTGCCCGAACCGGTCTCTCCCGCGGCGATCGAGGGCCTGCGCGGTGCGGCGGGGCTGTGGCTGATGCTGTGGCGGCAGCTCCGAAAGGTACCGGTACGGCAGTCGGATCCGGCCGAGCGCGACGGCCCGCTGAGCCTGCGCGATGCCCTGTCCCTGCCCGAGGTTTCCGACCTGCACCAAAGAGGCGACGCCGAACGCCACGTCGAGCTGATGCAGGCCGCCGTCCTCAACGCCGTGGAGGCCCTGCTCGAACGCCACGGCTTCGCGACGGAGGCGTTCTCCGACCGGCGCACGGTGATCAACAGCATTCAGGTGCTGGGCGACAACAATGCGGGGATCCAACTCGCGGGGGGTGTGACGCTCACTCAGGTGGCGCAGACGGCGCCCATGGCACCCGCCCCCGCCTCAACCGAAGGAGTGCTCATGAGCCCAGGGTTTCCGCGCAGGGACCCGTCCCCCGAGCCCGCACAGTCCCCGGGGTCCGGCATCAGCATCGGCGGCGACAACACCGGCACCGCGCAGAACGCCGTCGGCCACCGCCTGTCCCACATCACACAGACCGGCACAAGCCAGGGCAGCGTTCCACTCGACTCCCTCGCCACCCTCCTGACCGCCTTCCGCGCGGACATCGACCACAACGCGGCCCTGCTGACGGACCCGGAGGCCCTGCGAGACCAGACGACGGTGTTGGCGGGCGCCCTGACGGACCCGGAGGGCGACGGCTTCCGCCCCGCCCTGCGTGCAGCGGCCCGTTCCCTGCCGGCACTGGTCGCCGGAACGGCCGTCCAGCAGACGGGCGAGGCGCTGGTGACGGCGATCAGACAGCTACTGGGCTGAACCCCACGCACGTACCAGGCACTCGGCGGGCATGGTGCAGGCGGTTCGGTGGGGGCGAGTGGTTGCCCGGTCCACCAGGCGACGCGGCCGGCCACAGGATTCTGCTGGACCTGCTCGCCGAGCACGGCGACACCGAGGACACTCCGATCCCGGTCGCGATCGAGGCCTCCCGTGGCCCGCTGGTCACGGTCCTGCGGACCGGCAAGCGAACTCGCGATCTCCGTTGAGGACGACTTCGCTGAGCTCATGGTCACCACTGCTTTGCGCAGCCACGGAGGTATCGAGCTGGACGAGGTCAAGGTCCATGGAACGGGAGGCCACGACCCGATCCCTGGTCCTGCCTCGGCGAAGACAGTCCGCCCAGGTCAGCACCCCGGTGTCGGCAGACGCCATTGGGACAGGACACCGGATCACGTCCCGTCCCAGCGCGATCCCCCGCCGCGCCGCGACCCGCGCGGAGCCCGACACCCCCGTCACCCGAACGGATCCCACAAGAGGCGCCATCTCATATCTGAGATAACCTCAGCCTCATGTCCGACGACTACCTCGTACGCATCGGCAAGCTCATCCGTGACGCCCGGCAACACCGGGGCTGGACCCAGGCGCAGCTCGCAGAGGCACTCGGCACCAGTCAGAGCGCCGTGAACCGCATCGAGCGCGGCAATCAGAACCTCAGCCTTGAGATGATCGCCCGGATCGGTGAAGCCCTGGACAGTGAGATCGTGTCGCTGGGGTATGCGGGCCCCATGCATCTTCGGGTGGTCGGCGGGCGCCGGCTCTCCGGCGCCATCGACGTGAAGACGAGCAAGAACGCCTGTGTGGCCCTGCTGTGCGCCTCGCTGCTGAACAGCGGACGCACGGTCCTGCGCCGGGTCGCCCGGATCGAGGAGGTGTACCGCCTGCTGGAGGTGCTCGGATCGATCGGCGTGCGGACCCGGTGGATCAACGAGGGGGTCGATCTGGAGATCGTGCCGCCCGCCGGCCTCGACCTGGACGCCATCGACGCCGAGGCGGCCCGCCGTACGCGGTCCATCATCATGTTCCTCGGTCCGCTGCTGCACCGCATGGACCGCTTCAAGCTGCCGTACGCGGGCGGCTGCGACCTGGGCACGCGCACCGTCGAGCCGCATATGATCGCGCTGCGCCGGTTCGGGCTCGACGTCACCGCCACGGAGGGGCAGTACCACGCCGTGGTGGACCGATCGGTCCGTCCCCGCCGCCCGATCGTCCTGACCGAGCGCGGCGACACCGTGACGGAGAACGCCCTGCTCGCCGCCGCCCGCCATGACGGTGTCACGGTCATCCGCAACGCCTCCTCCAACTACATGGTCCAGGACCTCTGCTTCTTCCTGGAGGCGCTCGGCGTCCGGATCGAGGGCATCGGTACCACCACGCTCACCGTGCACGGCGTGCCCACCATCGACGTCGACGTGGACTACTCCCCCTCCGAGGACCCGGTCGAGGCGATGAGCCTGATCGCCGCAGCGGTCGTCACCGAGTCCGAGCTCACGGTCCGGCGCGTGCCGATCGAGTTCCTGGAGATCGAGCTCGCGGTGCTCGAGGAGATGGGGCTCGACCACGACCGCACGCCCGAGTACGTGGCCGACAACGGCCGCACGCGGCTGGTGGACCTGACCGTGCGGCCCTCCAAGCTGGAGGCGCCCATCGACAAGATCCACCCGATGCCGTTCCCCGGCCTGAACATCGACAACGTCCCGTTCTTCGCGGCCATCGCAGCCGCGGCACAGGGCAAGACGCTGATCCACGACTGGGTGTACGACAACCGGGCCATCTACCTCACCGACCTGAACCGGCTCGGCGGGCGGCTGCAGCTCCTCGACCCGCACCGGGTCCTGGTGGAGGGTCCCACCCGCTGGCGCGCCGCCGAGATGATGTGCCCGCCCGCGCTGCGGCCCGCCGTCGTCGTGCTGCTGGCGATGATGGCGGCGGAGGGCACGTCCGTGCTGCGGAACGTGTACGTCATCAACCGCGGCTACGAGGATCTGGCCGAGCGGCTCAACACGGTGGGGGCGCAGATCGAGACGTTCCGGAACATCTGACGGACGGATGCCGCCGGGCCCTGTCTGACCTGCGCTAATGCGAGTCTGGAGCGGGCGTGGCGACACCGATGCGGCCGCATGAACCACAAACCGGTTCATGCGGCCGCATCGCACTCATCCGAGGAGCTTCGGTGGCGATCGTGTCTGCCAGTTCGATGGCGTCGTAGGTACCCGGGTGGAAGAACTGGCTCTCGTTCCTCCGCAGGTAACCCATCACGTCGGGTTGGGTGATGTCGTCAGGGTGATATTTCGATGCCGCCGGCCTGCCTGAGCCGATCGAAGAGGTTGAGGGCCGATGGGGGATGTGGAACTCGTAACCCTGGAATTTCGCTGACTTCGGTGATTCCGGAATCTTCCGGGTCACGGCTCCGGCCTCCTCGAACTTGCTCATCGCCGTGTCCGTGATCTTGACCTTGATGATTCCGCTCTGTCCTGCACTTCCAAGGGCAAAGAACTCCGCGTCAGCGTAATGGGTGGCGAGGAAGAAACCTCCCGGCCCGTCAATGTGACCTGCCGTCGCCGATGGAGCTCTTCGGCAGCCCCTCGGATCCCAGGACGGACGTCTCGGACTCGTACACCTGGCCTCGCCGGCCCGTGAGGCCACCTGCGCCGCTGAGGAACTCGAAGGGTGATTTGAAGACCTGGACGAAGGCGTCACCGAAGATCTTGAGGACGGTGTGCTCGCCGGTGCGCCGCTGGTGGTGGTGGTGTTCAGCACCCGGGTGCCGAACGGGTCTGGCCTGGATCTCCCGAACAAAGGCCCGGGACCTGCTGGAGCGCATAGGCCGCGACGAGCCTCCCGTCACCCACGACGTCCTCGACGAACTTCCGCCGGGCAAGGTGCTGGCTCACCTTCGCAGCGTCCTCGTCGCGACGGGCGCCCTGCCGCCGCGCGACGAACGGCTCGTCGCTCTGGAGAAATGGATCACCACAACCGTCCAGGCCCGCACGGACCTCCCCCAACGCCGGATCCTGCACGGTTACGCGGTCTGGCACCACCTGCGCCGACTCCGCCGCCGAGTCGGCGAACAGCACACCACTCAGCTGCAGGACATGAACGTGCGCTGCCACGTCACTGCGGCCGACAACTTCCTCGCCTGGCTCGCCGGCGAAGGTCTCACCCTGGGTGTCTGCACTCAAGCCGACCTGGAACGCTGGATGACCGATCCCGCCTTCCGCTACCGGAACGAGACCGGCCACTTCGTTCGCTGGTTCGTACAGCATCGCCATGCCCACGGCCTCACCTGCGGCGCCGTCCGCTGGACCGGCCCGCAGGGCACCATCGACAGCGAGAAACGCTGGACCAACGCACGCCGCCTCCTCAACGACGACACGCTACCCACCGCGGACCGAGTCGCTGGACTGCTGCTGGTCCTCTACGCGCAGAAGATCTCCACCATCAGCCAACTCACCGTCGAGGACGTCGACATCACCGGCGAGACCGTCGCGATCACCTTCGGATCCTCGCCCGTCATCCTTCCAATGCCGCTTGCCGCCCTGGTCCGCGAACTCATCGCGACCCGACGCGGCAAGGCCAAGATCGGCACTCCGGACGACATTCCCTGGCTCTTCCCCGGAGGACAACCAGGGCGTCCGCTCAGCGACAGTAAGGTCGGTCTGCGACTGAACAAGATCGGCATCCGGCCCCAACAGGACCGCTCCACAGCCCTGTTCACCCTCGCCGCCGATGTCAGCCGCCGCGCTTCACGCCAACATCCGATCCACGAAGCAGGAGCGACGACATGAGATTCGACGACCACCGCGTGGTCATCACGGCCGCCGGCCGTGATTTCGGCCGCACCTTGGCCATCCGTCTCGCAGACCTCGGCGCCGAGGTCTTCCTCTCCGCCCGGAACCTCGCCGCCGCTGAGCGTGTCCGCAACGAGATTCGCGACCGAGGGCAGCAGCAAGTCCACGCCTTCTCCTGCAACTTGACGGACCCCGCCTCGATCCGAGACTTCGCTGCCGACGTCGCCCGGCACACCGACCGCATCGACGTGCTGATCAACAACGGCTCCCGCTACCTCGAAGGCCCAGACCTCCAATCCGTCTCCGACGCCGACATCGTCGACACCATCGCATCCGGCGCCACCGGCACCGTCCTGACCGTGAAGAACTTCCTCCCTCTCCTGCTCAACTCGGATAAGCCGGACGTGGTAACCATGGTCTCCGCTTGCGGAACGGCCGGGCATCACCGCTCGGACGCGCACGACGCTTTCTACGCGGCCAAGAGCGCCCAAACAGGGTTCGCCGAGATTCTCTCCAAGCGTCTGCGGCCTCAGGGAGTCCGGGTGATCTCCCTCTACCCGCCCGACTTCGCCAACCCTGACCCGCTCTCCGAGGAATGGGAGACCACACCGCGCGAGGCCAAGGACGCCCTCACCGCGCAGTCACTCGTGGAGTGCATCCTCTTCGCCGTCGACCAGCCCCGCGACTGCTTCATCAAGGCGTTCCACTTCGAACAGGTATGACCGATCCCTGGCACCTCCACACAAGGCGGCTGACACCGGTGTCCGGGGCGTCACACGGGCCCGGGCCGGGGCATTCATACAGTTCCAATACCCGACTCCACCATTAGCGGTCTACCCTGCCGAGACGATCGAGGCCCACCGGGCGTTCATCGCCCGTCGACGGGCCTCCCGTCCCAGCGAGGAGTACCGGATCCCGACGGAGGAGGAGTGGGACGCCTTCCTAGCCCACTTCGAGAAGCGGAAGGTATCCATCGGCACTTGCGCACGCGCCTTCGGTTCTCCCTGCATTCATGAGCACGCTTGTGCAGATGCTCGCTCCCTCGGCCTGACCCGGCCCAACGGGCACGGCTTGCCGAGATCCGTGGCAACTTGATCGCCCGAATCGCCGAAGCTGAGAGGGAAGGCTGGCTCGGTGAGGTCGAAGGTCTCCAGATCAGCCTGGCTGGCGCCGAGGAGAAGCTCTGCCAGCTCGATCAGGCCCACGGGCAGCATACGCCCGTGGACCTTGGCATTCCCACCACGCGTGGTGATCGATGAACCCACGAAGGTGGGCTGCCGCATGGCCCTCAACCAAGATCGAGAACGGGTTCAAAGAAAGCGAGCGTCAAACGCCCTTCAGAACACGATCAAGTGCCGCCCGGCCTACAGGTCCCCAGTTCGGCTTGCCGCCGGGAAGACCCCGATCTCCGTTCTGCCCCATGAGCATCAGGAAGAGGCTCTTCATCGCGGCCAGCCCGCGAGCGCGCCGGATCGCTGCCTCGTCTGTATACGCGTACATGTCGAAGAACCGTGAGGCCGTGCCCGCGGGCAGCAGCACCCATGCGGCGGCGAGGTCCCACGCTGGATCGCCGGCGAACATGTCGCCGAAGTCGACGATGCCCGAGAGCGTTCCGTCCGAGACAACGACGTTCGCGGGATGGAGGTCGCCGTGCACCCACACCCTCGGACCCTCCCACGCGTGGGCCGCAACGGCGTCTTCCCAGACGGCCCGGACGTCGGCAGCGATGTCGTCGGGGGCAACGGCCTGGAAGAAGTTCTCGAAGCCCTCCGTGCAGTTCCTGGGGTGGCCACCGCGGTCCGTAGCGATCGGCGCCTCGGCGGGCGCCTCCACATGGAGTGCCCGGAGGAAGCCCGCCAGCGTGTCGGCTGCGTGGTCGCCGCGGGTGATCGAGCCGTGGTCCAGCGGCTCGCCGGGAACCCAATAACGCCCGGCCACCTCATAAGAAAGCACCCATTCAGGCCAGTCGGCGTTGGCATGTCGAACGCACCCACGCCTGGCAGAACGCCTTCTACCGCCTCGCCCGCTGCTACGAGCGGCGCACTACCGTCATCGACGGCATTCTTCGACCTCGCCGACACGATCATCACCGTGCGTAGTCTGATCCGGCAGGCATGGACGACTCACCACTGGGACGAACGCCCGAACCACCGACCATGACCGCATCCCTATCCGCGCGGCCTCCAAGGCGACAGACGGAGCGGGCTCTCGCTCTCCGGAACATCTCGCTGTGATCTCTCGGACATCACCGATTCGGTTTCAGAGAGCTACGGATCAGAGGCTTGCGACAGACCGGCCCCAAGTTCAGAGAAGCCTGCATCCGCTGCCCGATGCTCCAGGTCAACCTCAAGATGCTGCCCCGCCTCGCAGAGATCGAGAAGGACCTCCTCCTGCGCCGCAAACGAGCCCAGGAAGAGCACTGGCTCGGCGAGGTCGAAGGCATCGACTCCACCCTGACCTTCCTGCGCGCCAAGCAAGCCGAGGCCGCACGCCTCACCAAGAGGCCCGTCACCGACCTCGGTATCCCACACCCCCGCCCCGAGGAGACCCAGTGATCCACAACGAACCTCGATCGAGTGAAGTGCAGAGAGAGCCTTGCCGAGTGTCAGGCGATGACTCGGCCACGCAGGATGATGCGGCTCGGGTGGGCCAGAACCGAGCTGTCGAGAGTCGGGTCCGTGTCATAGGCGACGAGGTCAGCGGGGCCTCCATCAACTAGCCCTGGCAGACCGAGCCAGGACCTGGCCGACCACGACGCCGCGCCCAGAGCCGCTTCGGTCGACAGACCGGCGCGGACCAGCCATTCGACCTCTGACGTGACAGTGCCACACGGGAAGCTGTCGGTTCCCGCGAGGACAGTGACGCCTGCTTCGTGCGCCGCCCGGACGTTGGGCAGCATGCCTTCCCAACCGGCCAGCCACCAGTCGCGACGGGCGCTCGGTTCCTCAGCACGCTGTCGGTCCGCTCCAGCGCCGAAGACGCTGAGCGTCGGGACGAACGCGGTGCCTTGGGAGGCCATCTGATCGATCAGGCCAGGGTCCAGGTGCATGCCGTGCTCCAGGCTGTCGACGCCTGCTTGAACGGCATTGAGACTGCCGTCAGCGGTCTGGCAGTGGGCGGCTACTCGGCCGCCGATCGCATGCACGGCTTGCACGACCGCAGTGAGGATGTTCTGTGGCAGTGCCGGCTCGTCGTGCCTCCAGTCGGCGATGACTTTGCACCAGCCTGAAGACGCCTTGGCCTCCTCGACAGCCGCATGCACCAGATCCTCTTCACTCACGTCGCGGCCGAAACCGGGAAGAAAGCGGCCGGGAGTGGCCAGCCAGCGTCCGGCTGAACGGACCCGCGGCATCTGCAGATCCATGTCCACCCAATCCGGAATGCGCGCGGCAGACCCGGGCGTCCGGACCAGCAGCACGCCAGCATCGCGGTGATCGGTCAGGTGTTGGCGGAGCATCTCATCGCTGAACGGGGCATCGAGGTTCTCGGTGCCCGGATGCGTGTGCACGTCGACCAGCCCGGGCAGCAGCCAACCCCCCTCGACGACGACATCCGCGTCCGGGACCGGCTCGGTCCGTAACCAGTCTCCATCGATCCAGAACGACCGCTCTTCCCGTTCCGGCAACACAATGCCTCGCACCTGTAGAACCACCAGCGACCGCCTCCTCGAATCTGCATGCAAGTCGTTTGCCGATCCGACCCTATGCGCGTTCGAATCAACTGAGCCTTGGCTGTGCCTCGGGGCGCCAGACGCCCGGCGGGATCCGACAGGCGGTGCCGACACTGTCCCGACTCCACTGAAACCGGACACAACCAAGGATCGGGCGGCGCTTCAGCCAGAGCAGCGACCCCATCGAAAGGGTGAAGTGCAGAGAAGGAGCCTTCTGTGCAACGGCGTGATCGTCGTCGACGACACCGGTGAACTGCTCCCCGAAGGCAGTGTGGCCGCTCCGCGCCGGGTGCCGATGGAGCACCTCGCCGTGGCGGCCCGACGCGCGGGCTACGGGAGCACGGCGAAGCCGTCGAGTTCCACGAGGGCTTCCTCGTCCCAGAGGCGGACGGCCCCCACGACGGCCATCGCGGGGTAATCGCGGCCCGCCGAGTCCCGCCAGATGCGCCCGAGTTCGGCGGCGTGTGCGCGGTAGTCGGCCACGTCGGCGGCGTAGACGGTGACCCGGGCGAGGTCCGCGGGGGTTCCGCCGGCCGCGTGCAGGGCGGTGAGCAGGTTGGTGAGCGCGCGCTCGAACTGCTCGGGCAGCGTGTCGCCGACCACCTTGCCGTCCGTGTCGAGGGCGGTCTGGCCCGCCAGGAAGACCAGCCGGGTGCCGGTGGCGACGACGGCGTGCGAGAAGCCGGTGGGTGGGGAGAGTTCGGGCGGGTTCACGCGTTCGGTGGTCACGGGGCGGCCTCCACGGTCGTCTCGGTCGTCTCGGTCGCCCCGGTCCCTGTGGTCGTCACGGTCTCCGTGCTCCGCACGGCCGCGTACAGCTCCTTGGCGATGATGCCGCGCTGGACCTCGCTCGCGCCCTCGTAGATCCGGGGGGCACGCACCTCGCGGTAGAGGTGTTCGAGGAGGTGGCCGCGGCGCAGGGCGCGGGCGCCGTGCAGTTGGACGGCCGTGTCGACGACGTACTGCGCGGTCTCGGTGGCGAGCAGCTTGGCCATGGCGGACCGGCGTGGCACGTCCGGGGCGCGTTCGTCGTACGCGGTCGCCGCCGCGTACACCATGAGGCGGGCCGCCTCGGTGCGCAGGGCCATCTCGGCGACCTGGTGGGAGACGGCCTGAAGGTCCTTCAGCTTGCCGCCGAACGCGTCCCGTCCGGCGGTGTGGGCGAGCGTCGCGTCGAGGGCCGCCTGCGCCATGCCGACCGCGAAGGCGCCGACGCTGGGACGGAACAGATTGAGGGTGGTCATGGCGACACGGAAGCCTCGGTCCGGCTCGCCGAGGACGTCGTCCGCGGTCACGGGCACGGCGTCGAAGGAGAGGACGCCGATGGGGTGCGGCGAGAGCATATCGAGCGGGGCGCCGCCGAGGCCGGGGCGGTCGGCGGGTACGAGGAACGCGGTCACGCCCCGGGAGCCGGCCCCGGGGGTGGTGCGGGCGAAGACGGTGTAGAAGCCGGCCTCGGGTGCGTTGGAGATCCAGCACTTCTCACCGGTGAGCCGCCAGCCGGACGGGGAATCGGGCCGCGCCGTGAGGGTCAGCGCCGCCGCGTCCGAGCCCGCGTCCGGTTCCGTCAGGGCGAAGGCCGCCACGGTGGTGCCCGCGCGGACTCCGGGCAGCCAGCGGGCGCGCTGGGCCGGCGTACCGTGTGCGTGCACCGGATGCGCGCCCAGGCCCTGCAGGGCGAGCGCCGTCTCGGCCTCCGTGCAGGCGTACGCCAGGGACTCCCGCATCAGGCACAACTCCAGCGCGCCGGAGGTGAACAGGCGATCCAGCAGGCCGAGTTGCCCGAGTTCGGCGACGAGTGCGCGATTGACCCGGCCCGGCTCGCCCTGCTCCGCGAGCGGCCGCAGCCGCCGCACGGCCAGTGTGCGCAGCTCCGCGCTGCGGGCGGTCTGTGCCGGATCGAGTGAGAATGCGGTCATTGCCGGTCCCCTCTCCTGGCGGTGTACAGGGGTGCGCGCCTCGACGATCCGACCGTATCGCGGACCATTGACTGTCGTCACCAACACGATACGCTCCCTGTGCGAGCCCACCACGACGAGGGGGCGAACCGCCATGGACCACAGGGACGCCACGAGCGCCACCACGGACCCGGACCCGGACCCGGACGGCGGCACGGCCGCCGGAAGTGACTCGGGCGCCCCCACCGCCCATCACGACACCTTCGCCCGCGACCATCTCCCGCCCCGTGAGCAGTGGCCGCGCCTCCGCTTCGACCTTGCCGGGCTGCGTTACCCCGAACGGCTGAACGCGGCCGCCGAACTGCTCGCCGGCACCGACCCGGTGCGCCCCGCGTTCCGCACGGCGGACGGCGGCGTGTGGACGTACGGCGAACTGCGCACCCGTGTCGACCGGATCGCCCACGCGCTCACCTCCCGCCTCGGTGTCGTCCCCGGCAACCGCGTCCTGCTGCGCGGCCCCACGACCCCCTGGCTCGCCGCCTGCTGGCTGGCGGTGCTCAAGGCGGGCGCGGTCGCCGTCACCGTGCTCGCCCAGCAGCGCCCGCACGAGCTGCGCACCATGTGCGGGATCGCCCGGGTCGGCCACGCCCTGTGCGACGTCCGCGCCGCCGACGACCTGGTGAAGGCCGGCGTGCCCGGGCTGCGCGTCACCATCTACGGCGGCGACGGCCCCGACGACCTGCTGCGCCTGCCGGCACCCGAGGAGCCCTACCCGCCCGTGGAGACGGCCGCGGACGACGTGGCGCTCATCGCCTTCACCTCCGGCACCACGGGCCGCCCGAAGGGCTGTATGCACTTCCACCGGGACGTGCTCGCCATCGCGGACACCTTTTCCCGGCACGTGCTGCGACCGCGCCCCGGGGACGTGTTCGCGGGCAGCCCCCCGCTGGGCTTCACCTTCGGGCTCGGCGGCCTCGTCGTCTTCCCGCTGCGGGCCGGCGCCAGTGCCCTGCTGCTCGAACAGGCCGGTCCCCGGCAGCTGTTGCCCGCGATCGCCGAGCACCGCGTCTCCGTGCTGTTCACCGCGCCGACCGCGTACCGCGCGATGCTCGACGAGCTGAACGGGTACGACATCGCGTCGCTGCGGCGTTGTGTGTCCGCCGGCGAGAACCTGCCCGCGGCCACCTGGCGGGCCTGGCACGAGCGCACCGGGCTGCGCATCATCAACGGCATCGGCGCCACCGAGCTGCTGCACATCTTCATCTCCGCCGCGGACGACCGGATCCGCCCGGGAACCACCGGAGTTCCGGTACCGGGGTGGCAGGCGCGCGTGCAGGACGCGCAGGGCAGGCCCGTGCCCGACGGCGAGCCCGGGCTGCTCGCGGTGCGCGGCCCGGTCGGCTGCCGCTACCTCGCCGACCCGCGGCAGCGGGAGTACGTCCAAGGCGGCTGGAACATCACCGGCGACACCTATGTCCGCGAACCCGACGGCTACTTCCGCTATGTCGCGCGCGCCGACGACATGATCATCTCGGCCGGATACAACATCGCGGGTCCCGAGGTCGAGGACGCGCTGCTGCGCCATCCCGACGTGGTCGAGACGGCGGTCGTCGGGCGGCCCGACGAGGCGCGCGGCCAGGTGGTGGCGGCGTACGCGGTCCTCCGCCCCGGGGCGCGGCGCGACCCGGAAGGGCTGCGCGCCTTCCTCAAGGCCGAGCTGGCCCCGTACAAGTGCCCACGGGAGTTCGTCTTCCTGGACGCGCTGCCGCGCACGGCGACGGGCAAGCTCCAGCGCTTCCGGCTGCGGACGGAGCCCACGGCACCCGCGCGGGGTGCCCGCGGTACGGGCGACGGCGCGGGCGCCAACTCCGAACCGGTACAAGGTGATCATGAGTGACGCGGACGATCTAGAGTGATCATCGTGTCCGATCAGCACGCTCCCCGCTCCCTCATCGTCACGTTCTACGGCGCCTACGGCCGCTTCACCCCCGGCCCGGTGCCGGTGGCCGAGCTGATCAGGCTGCTCGGCGCGGTCGGCGTGGACGCGCCGTCCGTACGCTCGTCGGTGTCCCGGCTGAAACGGCGCGGACTGCTGGTGCCCGAGCGCACGGTGGCGGGCGCTGCCGGGTACGCGCTGTCGCCGGACGCCCGGCAGGTGCTCGACGACGGCGACCGGCGCGTGTACGCGACGGCGCCCCCGCGGGACGAGGGCTGGGTGCTCGCCGTGTTCTCCGTGCCGGAGTCGGAGCGGCAGAAGAGGCACCTGCTGCGCTCCCGGCTCGCGGGACTCGGCTTCGGCACCGCGGCCCCAGGGGTGTGGATCGCCCCGGCACGCCTGTACGAGGAGACCCGCCACACCCTTCAGCGGCTGGGCCTGGACGCGTACGTGGACTTCTTCCGCGGCGAGCACCTCGGTTTCGCGCCGACCGTCGAGGCGGTGGCGCGCTGGTGGGACCTGGCCGCGATCGCGGGGCAGCACGAGGCGTTCCTCGACCGCCACGCGCGCGTGCTGCACGCCTGGGAGGACCGCGAGGACACCCCGCCCCAGGAGGCTTACCACGACTATCTGCTCGCCTTGGACTCCTGGCGCCATCTGCCGTACGCCGACCCCGGGCTGCCGGCCGGCCTGCTCCCCCACGACTGGCCGGGCGCCCGTTCGGCCGCGGTCTTCCGGGCGCTGCACGAGCGGCTGCGGGACGCGGGGGCGGTCTTCGCGGGTGTGGCGGACCTGCCGGGGTGAGTCTCAGCCACCGAGCGTGAGCCGGGGCTTCGGGGCGTCCGCGCGCCCCGTCTGCGGGCGCCGGCTGCCCGCCCGGTAGGGCGCGGGCCACACCACGCCAGGCCCGCTGTACCCCTGCTCGGCCGCCGCGTGCAGGGTCCAGTGCGGGTCGTACAGATGTGGCCGGGCCAGCGCGCACAGATCGGTGCGCCCGGCCAGGATCAGTGAGTTGACGTCGTCCCAGGACGAGATGGCCCCCACCGCGATCACCGGGACGCCGGTCTCGTGGCGGATCCGGTCGGCGTACGGGGTCTGGTACGAGCGCCCGTACGCCGGCCGTTCCTCCGCCACCACCTGCCCGGTGGACACGTCGATCGCATCGGCGCCGTGCGCGGCGAAGGCGCGGGCGGTCTCGACGGCGTCCTCGGCCGTGGTGCCGCCCTCGGCCCAGTCGGTCGCGGAGATCCGTACCGTCATGGGCTTCTCCTCGGGCCACACGGCGCGCACGGCGTCGAAGACCTCGAGCGGGAAGCGCAGCCGCTGCGCGAGCGTGCCGCCGTAGGCGTCCGTGCGGTGGTTGGTGAGCGGCGAGAGGAACCCGGAGAGCAGATAGCCGTGGGCGCAGTGGAGTTCGAGGAGGTCGAAGCCGCAGCGGGCGGCGCGCCAGGCCGCGGCCGCGAACTGTTCGCGGATGTCGGTCAGCTGGGCGCGGGACAGCTCGCGGGGCGTCTGACTCGCCGGCGTGTACGGGATCGGGGAGGCGGCCACCAGCGGCCAGTTGCCCTCGTCCAGCGGCTCGTCCATGCCCTCCCACATCAGCTTGGTGGAGCCCTTGCGGCCGCTGTGCCCGAGCTGCACGCCGATCGCGGTGCCCGGCGCCTGGGCGTGCACGAAGCCGGTGATCCGCCGCCATGCCTCAGCCTGCCGCCCGGTGTAGAGCCCCGCGCAGCCGGGAGTGATCCGGCCCTCGGCGCTCACGCACACCATCTCCGTCATCACCAGGCCCGCCCCGCCGAGCGCCCGCGCGCCCAGGTGGACGAGGTGGAAGTCTCCGGGAACGCCGTCCACCGCCGAGTACATGTCCATCGGCGAGACCACGACCCGGTTGCGCAGGGTCAGCCCGCGCAGCCGGAAGGGGGTGAACATCGGGGGTGTGCCGGGCGGGCAGCCGAACTCGCGCTCCACCGCGTCCGTGAAGCGCGCGTCGCGCAGCCGCAGGTTGTCGTGGGTGACCCGGCGGCTTCGGGTGAGCAGGTTGAAGGCGAACTGCCGGGGCGGCCGGCCGAGGTGGAGGCCGAGGTTCTCGAACCACTCCAGGCTGGCCCGGGCCGCGCGCTGGGTGGAGGCGACGACCGGGCGGCGCTCCTCCTCGTAGGCGGCCAGCGCCTGCGGCAGCGTGGTGTGCTCCCGCAGGCACGCGGCCAGCGCCAGCGCGTCCTCGACCGCCAGCTTGGTGCCCGATCCGATCGAGAAGTGCGCGGTGTGCGCGGCGTCGCCGAGGAGGACCAGATTGCCGTGCGACCAGTGGTCGTTGACGACCGTGCGGAAGGTGGTCCAGGCGGAGTTGTTGGACCGCAGGGACCGGCCGTCCAGCGCGTCCGCGAAGATCTTGGCGCAGCGCTCGATCGACTCGGCGGTCTCCGTCTCGGCGAATCCGGCCGCCCGCCACACCTCCTCGCGCATCTCCACGATCACCGTGGAGGCGTCGGCCGCGAAGGGGTAGCCGTGCAGCTGCATCACGCCGTGCTCGGTCTCGGCGATCTCGAAGCGGAAGGCGTCGAAGGCGATGTCCGCGGCGAGCCAGATGTAGCGGCAGCGGTGCTCCTCGACCGAGGGCCCGAACGCCTCGGCGTACGCCTCACGGGTGGCGCTGTGCACCCCGTCGGCGGCGATCACCAGGTCGTACTCCTCCGCCAGCCAGGCCGGGTAGGGGGCCTCGGTCCTGAAGCGCAGCTCGACCCCCAGGCCGCGGCAGCGTTCGTGCAGGATCTCCAGGAGCCTGCGCCGGCCGAGCGCGGCGAAGCCATGGCCGCCGGAGGTGTGCCGCACGCCCCGGTGCACGATGTCGATGTCGTCCCAGCGCACGAACTCGGCCTTCAGCGCCTCGTACACGACCGGATCCGCGTGCTCGATGCCGCCGAGGGTCTCGTCGGACAGCACGACACCGAAGCCGAAGGTGTCGTCGGGTGCGTTGCGCTCCCAGACCGTGACCTCGCGGGAGGGGTCGAGGCGTTTGAGCAGAGCCGCCGCGTAGAGCCCGCCCGGCCCTCCGCCGATCACCGCGACACGCACGGCCCCGTCACCTCCCCCGCCACTTGGGGGTCCGCTTCTCGGTGAAGGCGGCGTGGAACTCGGCGTAGTCCTCGCCGTTCATCAGCAGCGCCTGGGTCGAGGCGTCCAGTTCCACCGAGGCGGCGAGCGGCATGTCGAGCTCGGCGGTGAGCAGCGCCTTCGTCTGCGCGTGGGCGAGCGCCGGGCCCTCGGCGAGCCGGCGGGCCAGCGCCCGGGCGGCCTCGTCGGCGCCGCCCTCCTCGGTCAGCTCGCTGATCAGCCCGATCCGCTCGGCCTCGGGCGCCCGCACCTGCTCGCCGAGCATGAGCAGCCGGGTGGCGTGCCCGAGCCCCACGACCCGCGGCAGCAGATAGGCGGCACCCATGTCGCCGCCGGACAGCCCGACCTTGGTGAAGAGGAACGCGAAGCGGGCGGAGGGGTCCGCCACCCGGAAGTCCGCTGCCAGCGCGAGGACGGCGCCGGCACCGGCGGCCACCCCGTGCACGGCGGCGACCACTGGGAACGGGCACTCCCGCAGGGCCCGTACGACCTGCCCGGTCATGCGGTTGAAGTCGAGCAGCCGGGCGGTGTCCATGGACAGGGTGGCGCCGATGATCTCGTCGACGTCGCCGCCCGAGCAGAAGCCGCGCCCCTCGCCGGCCAGCACCAGGGCCCGCACGGACTTCTCCCGGGACAGCTCGGCGAGCAGATCGCGCAGGTCGGCGTAGGCGCCGAAGGTGAGCGCGTTGAGTTTCTCAGGGCGGGCCAGGGTCACCGTGGCGACCCCGTCGGCGAACGCGCACCGCAGATGCCGCCAGTCGGAGGTGCGGGCGGCGGAACCGGTGAAGGGACTCATGACGTGCGGCCTCCTCGGACGGGGCGGCGGCTGTCTGCTGTGCTGTTCCCCCCTGAAGTTATCACTCATTGGTGACTGTCGTCACGATGGCGCAATACAGGGTGGGTTCGATCGTGATACGCCCGGATTCTTCATGAATCCGGTGAACCATCGCACGATCGGCTTCGCGGAACGGAAAGAGGCGGTCGCACACGGAGCGCGCAGGACGCCGTGTGACAGAGCCGCCAGGCCTGCGTCACACCTTGTCGACAGGCCGGTAACGACGGGTCCGGCCGTGCGCGGCCGGGCGTCGGCAGGGGTACGCAGCCCGGTACCGGGGAGCCGACCGAGTTCCCGGGTCGAGCCCGCCGACCGCCCCTCACGGGGTGCCCCGTACCATGCCCGAGTCGAAAGCAGGACAGCCTGCGCCATGAACGGACCCGCCTTGCACGAGCCACCCGCCCCCGCCTCCTGGCGCATCGCGCTGCCGCAGACCGCCGCGGCCGTGCCCGTCGCCCGGGCACTGGTCCGTACGGCACTGGCGGAGATCGAGCACGCGGCGGACAGCGACACCGCGGAGCTGCTCACCGCGGAGCTGGTGGCGAACGCCGTGGAGCACGCCATGGGCGACGGGCCGATAGAGCTGGTCGTCGAGCTGATGCCGACGGGGTGCACGGTCGAGGTGCACGATCCGGACCCGGCACCACCCGGCAACCTGACCCGCCCGCCCAAGGGGGCGCCCGACCCCTGGCAGGAGCACGGGCGGGGCCTGCTGCTGATCCGCAGCCTCAGCTCGTCCTGCGGTCACCGCGCCACCAGGTCCGGCAAGGCAGTGTGGTTCAGGCTGCCGTCACTCCCGGGGCCGCGGCGCCCGGTGTGAAAGCCCCGGATGCTCTTATGGCTGTCAAGCCGCTGGAGTCAGGTCGGTTCGAGTGATTCGTGCGGTTGGTGTGCTGGTCAGGGCGCGGTAGACCTCTCGGGCGACGAATCGTTCGAGGCGGCGCGACGTCGCCCTGCTGGCCCTGCGCACGCCGCTGCCCGGGTAGACCGTCCCCGACTGGGTCACCCACGGCAGCGGCGCGGGCAGGAGGCGGCGGCCCCGGTGAGCGGGCGTCACCGGCCGCCGGGCGGCGCTCACCCGGGGTGGCGCCCCGTGGATTGCAGCTCCCAGCGGCGTTCGGCATAGGCCAGGTCGTCGCGCCAGAGCCGCCCCGCCGCGGCACGCATCAGGGGGCGCAGCACCGGTGCGGCCCGGCGTGCGGCGGCGAAGCCGCGGCGGTCGGAGACCGCCACCACGGCCTCGACGACCGCCGTGCGCGGCCGGCCGTGCGCGTCCGTGCCGAGCGGGGTGGCGTGCGTCTCGACCACGGAACCCGCGCCCTCGCCACGGGTGATGTGCATGACCACCGTGCGCGGCTCGGGAGCGGTGAACACGGCCCGCACCGGCACCACCAGCCGCCCCGCCACCTTGAAGGAGACGTCGACGGTGAACGCGTCTTCGCTGCCCTCCGCGCCGCCGTCCGGTGAACCGACGACCGTCAGGTCGACGAACGAGTACGGGTGGAACCAGGCCCCGTGCCACGGGTCCAGGCGATTGGCCACGACGTCCTCGGGCTCGCAGGTCCCCGTCCCGACGTAGACGGCCGTCAGGGCGCGCTCCCCGTCGGGCCGCACCGGCACGACCGGCGCGTCCAGCGGGGGCTCCCCGCCGACCGCGTCCAGCCGCACCCACACCAGGACCCCGTCGTCGTGCACCGGCAGCGGCCGCCAGCCCGCGTACGGGCCGCCCTCGAGGGCGAGGCCGTGCCAGCGGCACACCAGGGTGCCGCAGCGCACGGGGCTGTCCCGCAGCGGCGCCCCCAGATGCGGGCAGATACCGGGGCCGGCCACGAGCCGGCCGTCGGCGGCTTGCCAGACGACCACCTCCTGCCCCGCGACGGTGCGCGCCAGCGGGCGGTCGGCGCGCAGGTCCCGGGTCGCGCCGACGACGTACCAGTTGCCCGAGGGGCGCGCCTGAGACCGTCTCAGCGCCTGCGCGATCACCGCGGGCTTCGCGTCGCGCCAGGTGGGCCGCTGACGGTCCCACGGCACCGGGCGGCGGCGCAGGGACAGCGGGATGGGGCGGCGTAGGCTCACGCGACCTCCTCCGTGACGGGCCGGCCCGGTACGGCGGACGCGGCGGCGGGCAGCGGGCGCGCGGGAACGGCCACCGGCCG
>NZ_JBHUDX010000026.1:166528-169050 GCF_042678285.1 Streptomyces caeni | reverse complement strand
TTCCGGGCGCGCAGCCGCGCGGCGGCCACCCGGGTGAGCCCGTCCGCGGCGACCACGGCACGGTGCCGGCGCGGGACCACTGCCCGGCGGTGCAGCACCGCGTACCCGTCCCGGGCGACGGCGTCCAGGATGCCGCCGTACAGGACGAACGCGGTGCGGATGCAGGGCCGTGACACCGGGTCGAGCATCGCGAGCCCCGGCGCCGCCTCCCGGTACACGCCCCGGGTCAGCGCCTCGAACTCCCTGAGCGCGGCGGTGATCCGCCGGTCCGGCCGGCCCGTGTCCCGGCTCCAGCGCAGCATCTCGCGGTCGACTCCGTGGCCGGCGAGCAGGTCCGCGGGCACGTAGACCCGGCCGCGGTCCAGGTCCTCGCCTACGTCCCGCAGGAAGTTGCTCAGCTGGAAGGCGACGCCCAGCGCGGCGGCGTGCGGCGCGGCCTCTTCGCGCGGCACCACCGTGCCCAGGACCGGCAGCATCTGCAGCCCGATCACGGCGGCGGAGCCGTGCATGTAACCGCGCAGGTCGGCGTAGGTCGGATAGTCGGTGACCGTGAGGTCGGCGCGCATCGCGGCCATGAAGTCACGGAAGTGCGCGTGCTCGATGCCGTAGCGGCGCGCGGTGTCGGCGAGGGCCAGCACCATCGGCTCCCGGCTGCGGCCGTCGCGCAGTCCCGTCTCCAGGGCGTCCTGCAGCGCCGCCAGCGCCTCGACGCGCGCGCCGGCGCCGACCGCGGGGTCGAGGGAGTCGACGATGTCGTCGGCCCAGCGGGCGAACCCGTACAGGGCGTGCACGGCGGGCCGGCGCTCGACGGGCAGCAGCCGGGTGGCGAGGAAGTACGTCTTGCCGTGCCGCGCGTTGAGGGCGCGGCAGCGGCGGTACGCCGCCCTCAGCGCCGGGTCGGCGATTCCCGCCGCGGCCAGTTCACGGTCGGTCATCCGGTGGCCTCCTTCACAGGCAGTGGTGCGTGCCCGCCGGCCGGGGCGCGGCCGGGCAGGCCGGTGACGCGCGCGGCGGCGAGCTTCCCCGACACGAGCACGGTCGGCACGCCCACGCCCGGGGTGGTGCCGCAGCCGGCGAGGACGGCGTTCTCGGTGCCGCGCACCAGGTTGCGGGGCCGGAACGGGCCGGTCTGGGGGAAGGTGTGGGCCGCGGAGAAGGGCGTGCCCGCCGCATGCCCCTGGGCGTGCCAGGTAGCCGGGGTGACGAGGCTCTCCTCCTCGATCGCGTCCTCGATGCCGTCGAGTCCGCGCCGCTCCAGCTCCCGCAGCAGCGTGGCCCGGTAGCGCGGGGCCAGTTCGCCCCAGGCGGCGGCCGTCGGGCCGATGTCGGTGTTGGGGCAGGGCGCGAGGATGTAGTGCAGGTGGCGCCCCGGGGGAGCGAGCCCGGGGTCGGTGGCGGTGGGACGGGTGATCAGCAGCGACGGGTCGCTCATCAGCCGCCCGGTGCGCGTCAGTTCCTCGAACGTGCCGCGCCAGGCCGCGCCGAACGACAGGGTGTGGTGGGCCAGGTGCGGCCAGGTGCGGTCCGTGCCCGCGTGCAGCACGACCGCGGACGGCGAGTGCCGCAGCCGTACCGGACGCCGGGGCCGGCGGCCCAGGAGACCGTAGGTGACCGGCAGGTCCGGGGTGAGGACGACCGCGTCGCAGGGGATGCGCTCCTGGTCGGTGACGACCGCGGTGACGCGTGCGCCGGACCGCTCCAGCCGGGTCACCCGCCGACCGAACCGCAGGTCGGCGCCCGCCTCGGCGGCGGCGTCCGCCATCGCCCGCGGCAGGGCGTGCATGCCGCCGCGCGGGAAGTACACCCCGGCGACGGTGTCCATGTAGGCGATGACGGCGTAGGCGGCCAGGGCCCGCTCCGGGGGCACGCCCGCGTAGAGCGCCTGGAAGGAGAAGACGCGGCGCAGCCGCTCGTCGTTCAGGAAGCGCCCGATGCGGGCGTCCAGCCGGCCGAAGCCGCCGAGCGCCGCCAGCCGGGCCAGGTCGGCGCCCAGCAGACCGAGGGGCGAGTCGAAGTTGGCGTCGATGAAGCTGCGCATCTGCGCCCGGTAGAGCCGCTCCAGCCAGGCACGCAGCCGCAGGTACCCGGCCGCCTCACCCGCCCCGGCGAAGCGTTCCACCTCCGCGGCCATGGCGTCCGCCCCGGTGTGCACGTCGAGGCTGGTGCCGTCCGCGAAGTCGGCCCGGTAGGCCGGGTGCAGGGGGATCAGCTCGACACGCCGGTACAGGCCGTCGCCGACGGCCGCGAACGCCTCGTCGGCCAGGTCCGGCATGGTCAGCACGGTGGGGCCGGTGTCCATGTGGTAGCCGCCGAGCTCCAGGCGTCCGGCCCGGCCGCCGGGCAGCGCGTCCCGTTCCACCACGGTGACCCGGCGTCCGGCGCCCAGCAGGTGCAGGGCGGCGGCCAGTCCGGCGAGTCCGGCTCCCACGACCACGACGTGGTCGGTGCGGCCGGGCAGCGTACGCGTCATCGCCGCGCCCCCTGGCCACCCGGCGCGTCCGGCGCCGCGGCGGGACCGGTGC
>NZ_JBHUDX010000026.1:162940-166478 GCF_042678285.1 Streptomyces caeni | reverse complement strand
CCGCCGTCGGCCGCCGAGCGGAGCAGCCGGCGCAGCCGCCCGCCGCCCTCCGGGTCGAGCAGCGCGCCGTCGAGGTGGCGCAGCCCCTGCGCCACCAGGCGGCTGATCTTCGTCTCGACCACGGCCCGCGCGCCGGTCGACTCGAGCACCGCCCGCACCTCCTCCAGGCCGGCCTGCGGCAACGCGGCGTCCCCGAGCGACCGGCCCAGCACGGCCAGCGCGCGGTGGTCGCCGGCAGCCCTGGCGCGGGCCCGCGCCAGGGCGACGACGTATGTGGGCTTGCCCTCCCGGATGTCCGAACCGGAGCTCTTGCCGGTCAGGCCGGGGTCGCCGAAGACGTCGTCCAGGTCGTCGCGCAGCTGGAAGGCCATACCGACACGACGGCCCGCCGAGCACAGGGCCCGCAGCGTGCTGCCGTCGGCGCCGGCCAGGACGGCCCCCAGCGCCAGCGGCCGCTCAACCGAGTACAGAGCGCTCTTCAGACACGCGGTGCGCAGGACACGCGACAGCGAGTACGACGCCGTGACCTGGGCCTGCACGTCCAGGTACTGTCCCGCCACCATCTCGGTGCGCATGTCGCTCCACAGCCGCCGCACCTCGCGCGCCGTCGCCGGTTCCAGGGCGGTCTCGGCGACCAGGTCGTCCGCCCACACCAGCGCCAGATCGCCGGCCAGGATGCCGGCGGCGTCCCCGAACCGGCCGGCGCGCGCGATGGACGCGGCCGTGGCGTACCGGGCGCACAGGTCGGCGTGGAGCGCGGGCCGGCCGCGCCGCAGCACCGAGCCGTCCATGACGTCGTCGTGGACCAGGGCGCAGGTCTGCAGCAGTTCGAGGGCCGCGCCGATCCGCAGGGCCGCCGAGACGGTCGCCGGGGCGGTGCCGCCGCAGGCGCGCAGGGACCACCACAGCAGCTGGGGCCTGGTCCGCTTGCCTCCGGCGCGGGTGAAGCCGGCGACGCGTCCCGCCAGGTCCTCGGCGAACAGCTCGTCCATCTCCCGCGCACGGGGGAGGAGTTCGTCCAGGACGTGGCCGAGGACCCGTCCGACGGCGGCGGGCACGTCGGCGTCGACGAGGCGCACGTCCTCGGCGCCGACCGGGTCCACGGCTCCTGCCTCCTCCGGCCGGCCGTCATCGTGTACCCCGTCCGGGTGCGCCCGGACGGGCGATCCCGGTACGGGCAGCAGGCGCGGGACGGGCGGCGGCGCGGCGCCGTGGTGTTCCTTCGCCTGTGTGGGGCTCATCCCAGTTCCTCTCGTCGTGAACGCACTTCGCTCCGTCACCACCTGCTTCGGCGCGGAGGCCGGACATGGATGCGGCACCACCCGACGGGCGGGATCGCTGCAGCGGGATGTCTTTTCCCCGGTCGTTCACCGAAGGACGGCCGGCTGCCGCAGACGGGTGATCCGCATCCGCTCGGGCACACGGGCGGGAATACGGCAGACGAGGCGAGCGGGGCACAGTCGGGAGGAGGCCGCGGTGCTGCAGGCGGAGGTGGTGGTGGTGGTGGGGGCGGGAGCAGCGGGACTCTCCCTGGCCCACCGCCTGTCCGGGCAGGTGCCGGGGCTGCGGACGCCGTCCGTGGTCCTGGTGGGCGCACCGCCCGGCCCCCTGATCGCGCCGCGCCGCACCTGGTGCTTCTGGGAGCCGGAGGGCGGCCGGTTCGACGCCGCGGTGACGGCCCGCTGGCGGCGGCTCAGGGTGCGCCCGCCCACGGGCGACCCCCTCCAGGGCGACCTCGGGCCGCTGCGGTACAAGATGATCCGGTCCGACGACTTCGAGCGCCTGGTCGGCCGGGACCTGGCGGGCAGCCCCAACGTGCACCGCCTGGAGGCCGCCGTCGACACGGTGGAGGACGTCACCGGCGGAGCCCGCGTGCACCTGCGGGAGGCCGACGGCACCCGCCGCGTCCTGCACGCCCGCTGGGTCCTCGACTCCCGCCCCCTGGGGCGCCTGCCGGCCGCGCGCACCACCCTGCTCCAGCATTTCCACGGCTGGTTCGTGCGCACGTCCCGGCCGGTCTTCGACACGCGTGTCGCGGACCTGATGGACTTCCGCACCCCGCAGCCCGCCGACGGGCTCTCCTTCGGTTACGTGCTGCCCACCAAACCCCACGAAGCCCTCGTGGAGTACACCGAGTTCTCCCCGCGCACCCTGACGCCGGAGGGCTACGAAGCGGCCGTACGCCACTACGCCGACGACGTGCTGCGCCTCGGCGACCGGCGGATCCTCTCCACGGAGACCGGCGTCATCCCCATGACGGACGCCCCGATGGCCCGCCGGGCCGGGGCCTCGGTCTTCCGGATCGGCGCCGCCGGCGGCGCCACCCGGCCCGCCACCGGCTACACCTTCGCCGGCCTCCAGCGCCAGACGCGCGCCGTCGCGGCCGCGCTGCGCCGGGGACGCCGCCCTCTGCCGCCGCCCGCCCACTCCGCCCGCTCCCGCGCCATGGACGCCGTGCTGCTGCGCGCCCTGGCCAGCGGCCGGGTCGACGGCCCCGCCCTGTTCAGCCGGCTCTTCGCCCAGGTCCCCATGGACCGGCTGCTGCGCTTCCTCGACGGCGGCACCCGACTGCACGAGGACCTCGCCATCGGCCTGCGCACCCCGGTCGCACCGATGCTGCGGTCGGCGCTGGAGCTGCCGATCCTGCCCCGCCGCCCCTTCGGCTGACCTTCCGAACCCGTACCCACCCGCCCTGGAGACCGCATGACCCTGCTGCGCGACGACGACCTCGCCGCCGCCTTCGACCACGCCTCCCGCAGCTACGACGCGCTGGTGGCCGCCAATCCCGGCTACCACGCGCACCTGCGGCGCTCGGTGCGCCGGCTCGGGCTGCCCGGGTACGGCGCGGGGCTGCGCCTGCTCGACCTCGGCTGCGGCACCGGCGCCTCGACCGCGGCGCTGCGTTCCCGACTGCCGGCCGCACACATCACGGCCGTCGACGCCTCCGCCGGCATGCTGGAGCGGGCCGCCGCCAAGCCCTGGGCGGACGGCGTGACCTTCGTGCACGCGCCGGTGGAGCGGCTCGCCGAGGCGGGGGTGAAAGGGCCGTTCGGCGCGGTCTTCGCCGCCTACCTGCTGCGCAACGTCGACGACCCCGACGCCGTCCTCACCACCGTGCGCGAGTTGCTGGCGCCCGGGGGACGGCTCGCCGTGCACGAGTACACCCTCAGCGGCCGGCGCGCCGACCGCGCGGTGTGGACCATGGTGAGCCGGGGCCTGGTCCAGCCGGTGGCGAGCGCTCTCGGAGACGGCGCCCTGTACCGCCATCTGTGGCGCAGCGTCGTCGACTTCGACACTGCGGACCGCTTCACGGAGCGCCTGCGCGAGGCCGGCTTCGACCGGGTGCGGGCCCTGCCGCTGCCGGGATGGCAGACGGGCATCACCCACACCTTCGTCGCCCGGCGCCCGGAGACCGCGCGATGACCGGCGCGGCGCGCCCGCCCGCCGCCCGCCGCGGGCGGGACCGGCGCGCCCGTGTCCTGCCCGGCCCCGCTGGGCGGCGCCGCATCGACGGCGCCCGTCCCAGCACCGCCGTCGT
>NZ_JBHUDX010000026.1:123624-162905 GCF_042678285.1 Streptomyces caeni | reverse complement strand
TCGCCGGACTGGCCGCCGCCACGGCGCTGGCCGAGCGGGGCGTGGCCGTCACGCTGTACGAACGCGAGCCCTACCTCGGCGGGCGGGTAGGAGGCTGGCCGACCCGCCTGCGGGACGGCACCGGGGCGACCATGAGCCGGGGCTTCCACGCCTTCTTCCGCCAGTACTACAACCTGCGCGGGCTGCTGCGCCGTACCGACCCCGCCCTGGCGCGGCTGACCGGCCTGCCGGACTACCCCCTGCTGCACGGCAGCGGAACGCGGGACGGCTTCCGGCACGTGCCGCGGACCCCGCCGTTCAGCGCGCTCGGCTTCGCCCTGCTCAGCCCCTCCTTCGGACTGCGGGACCTGGGTGCCATGGACCCGGTCGCGGCCATGCCCCTGTTCGATGTCCGCGTCCCCGACGTCTACGCGCGCCTCGACGCCATCAGCGCCCACGACTTCCTGGACGCCGTCCGCTTCCCGGAGAAAGCCCGGCACCTGGCCTTCGAGGTGTTCTCCCGGAGCTTCTTCGCCGACCCGCGGCAGCTGTCGGCGGCGGAGCTGGCGCTGATGTTCCACATCTACTTCCTCGGCTCCGCCGAAGGACTGCTGTTCGACGTGCCCCGCGCCCCCTTCCCGGACGCCCTGTGGAACCCGCTCGCCGGCTACGTGGAGCGGCACGGCGCCCAGGTGCGCACCGGCACGCCCGTCGAACACATCGCGCCGGCGCGGGACGGCGGGTACCGGATCACCACCGACGGGGACGAGGGGCCGTACGACAGCGTCGTCCTCGCCCTGGACGCCGCCGGACTGCGCTCCCTTGTCGCCCGCTGCGACCGACTAGGCGACGCCCCCTGGCGTGAGCGCGTCGCACGGCTGCGCACCGCCCCGCCGTTCCTGGTCAGCCGCCTGTGGCTGGACCGGCCCGTCGCGCCCGACCGGCCCGGCTTCCTCGGGACCAGCGGCTTCGGCACGCTGGACAACATCAGCGTCCTGGAACGCTGGGAGGACGAGGCCGCCCGGTGGGCCGCGCGCACCGGAGGGTCGGTCGTGGAACTCCACGCCTACGCGGTTGCGCCCGAGGCGGCCCGGGACGTGGAGGAGAAGCGCCTTTTCGGCCAGCTGCACCGCGTCTACCCCGAGACGCGCGCGGCGGCGGTGGTCGACGCCCGCCACGAGTGGCGGGCGGACTGCCCCCTGTTCCCGGTGGGCGGCTACCGGGGCCGGCCGACCGTGCGCACCCCCGATCCCCGCCTGGTGGTGGCGGGCGACCTGGTGCGCAGCGAACTGCCCGTGGCGCTGATGGAACGGGCGGCGACGACCGGGTTCCAGGCCGCCAACGCCCTGCTGGAGCAGTGGGGCGTGCGCGGGCAGACCCTGTGGACGGTGCCGGACCGCGGCCGCAACGCCGCGCTCCGGGGACTGGCGAGGTGGGCGAGCGGGTGAGGATGCGCACGGGACGGCACCTGCCGGGACCGGGATGCTCTCATGGCTGTCAAGCCGCTGGAGTCAGGTCGGTTCGAGTGATTCCTTCGGTTGGTGTGCTGGTCAGGGCGCGGTAGACCTCTCGGGCGACGAATCGTTCGAGGCAGCGCATGATGTCCTTCTTGCTCAGCCCTTGCTCGGTGCGGCGTTCGGCGTAGGCGCGGGTGCGTTCGTCGAAGCGCATGCGGGTGAGCACGATGGTGTGCAGGGCGTTGTTCGCGGCCCTGTCGCCGCCGCGGTCGAGGCGGTGGCGGTGGATGCGTCCGGACGAGGCCGGGATCGGCGCAACCCCGGCCAGGTGCGCGAACGCGGCTTCCGAGCGCATCCGTTCGAGGGTGTCCCCGGCCGAGGCCAGCAGCCGGCCAGCGGTTCGGGGCCGATGCCGGAGGGCTCCAGCATCTGGGGCGCGGCCTGCTCGACCAGCGGGCCGATCTCGGCGTCCAGCTCGGCGATCTCCGCGTCGAGCGCCTGGTGGCGGGCCAGCCGCCGCAGCGCCGCCCGGGTCGCGGCCAGGGGCCGGGACGGGTCGTCGCCGGGCCGCAGCCGGGCCGGGGTGCCTGTCACGGCCGCCCTCTCCACCCCTGCCACCTGTTCACACAGCATCGCGGGGCCGAGACGCACAGGCCGCGGACCTGGTTCATCGTCTGGGCGCGGGCCTTGACGGCGCTGCGGCGCGCAATCCGCATATCGGTCAGGCGAGGGTCAGGCCCACCAGCGGCGTCACCACGTCACATCCTCACTGTCAGGCGAGGGTGGCGACCAGGATCGCCTTGATGGTGTGCATGCGGTTCTCCGCCTCGTCGAAGACGACGGAGTGCGCGGACTCGAACACCTCGTCGGTGACCTCCAACTCTGCCAGTCCGTGCCGCTCGTGGATCTCGCGGCCCACGGCGGTACCCAGGTCGTGGAAGGCCGGCAGGCAGTGCAGGAACTTCACGTCGTCGTTGCCGGTGGCGCGCAGCACGTCCATCGTCACTGCGTACGGGCCGAGCAGCGCTATCCGCTCGTCCCAGACCTCCTTGGGCTCGCCCATCGACACCCAGACGTCGGTGGCCACGAAGTCGGCGCCGCGCACGCCCTCCTTCACGTCCTCGGTCAGCGTGATCCGGGCGCCGGACGTGCGCGCGAGGCGGCGGGCCGCCTCGACGACCGCGCCGTCCGGCCACAGCCGCTCGGGGGCGACGATGCGGACGTCCATGCCGAGCAGGGCCCCGGTGACGAGGTAGGAGTTGCCCATGTTGGATCGGGCGTCGCCGAGGTAGGCGAAGGCGATGCCGGTCAGCGGCTTGTCACTGTGCTCGGTCATGGTGAGCACGTCGGCGAGCATCTGGGTGGGGTGCCACTCGTCGGTGAGGCCGTTGTAGACGGGCACGCCGGCGTGGGCGGCCAGTTCCTCGACGACGGCCTGCCCGCTCCCCCGGTACTCGATGGCGTCGAACATCCGGCCGAGCACACGGGCGGTGTCCTTCACGGACTCCTTGTGCCCGATCTGCGAGCCGGCCGGGTCCAGGTACGTGGTGTGCGCGCCCTGGTCTGCGGCCGCGACCTCGAACGCGCAGCGCGTGCGCGTCGAGGTCTTCTCGAAGACCAGCGCGATGTTCCTGCCCTCCAGGTACCGCGTCTCGGCCCCGGCCTTCTTGGCCGCCTTCAGCTCGGCGGCCAGCTCGATCAGGCCGCGGAACTCGTCGGCGGTGAAGTCCAGCTCCTTGAGGAAGTGGCGGCCGGCGAGGGCGGTCGGGACTGTCGCCATGGCGGTGCTCCAAGGTACGAGGGGCAGGTCGAACACGAGAATGATGTGGAAGTCTATACGACGCCCCACATTTCTATGCGGAAGAGTTCTCGTGCATGTACGGTCTCCCGCACCACGCGTCACACGGCGACCGCTTCCCTCTCCACCGGGCAGCTCATGCACCGCGGCCCGCCCCTTCCCCTGCCCAGCTCGCTCCCGGGGATCTCGATCACCTCGATGCCCTGCTTGCGCAGGTGCGTGTTGGTGGTCGAGTTCCGTTCGTAGGCGACGACGACCCCCGGCTCGACCGCCAGGACGTTGCACCCGTCGTCCCACTGCTCCCGCTCCGCCGCGTGCACGTCCTGCGTGGCGGTCAGCACCCGGATCTCGCTCAGCCCCAGCGCCGCGGCGATCGCCCGGTGCATGTGCTCCGGCGGATGGTCGGTGACCTTCAGCTCCGCGTCCACGGCGCCGGGCTCGATGGTGTACGAGCGGAGCATGCCGAGCCCCGCGTACTGGGTGAAGGTGTCCCCGTCGACCATGGTCATCACGGTGTCCAGGTGCATGAAGGCGCGCCGCTTGGGCATGTCGAGCGCGACGATCGTCCGGGCCGACCCGGCGGCGAAGAGCTTGTGTGCGAGCATCTCCACGGCCTGCGGCGTGGTGCGTTCGCTCATACCGATGAGCACGGCGCCGTTCCCGATCACCAGCACGTCGCCGCCCTCGATCGTGGAGGGGTAGTCGGCCTGCCCCTCGGACCAGACGTGGAAGTCCTGACCGCGGAACAGCGGGTGATGCCGGTAGATCGCCTCGAAGTGGACGGTCTCGCGCTGCCGCGCGGGCCAGCGCATCGCGTTGATCGAGACGCCGTCGTAGATCCAGGCGGAGGTGTCGCGGGTGAAGAGGTGATTGGGCAGCGGCCGCAGCAGGAAGTCGTCGAGATCCATCACGTGGAACCGGACGGAGGTCGGCTCCGGGTGGGCGTCGAGGAACTCCCGCTTGGTCATACCGCCGACGAGCGCCTCGGCGAGCGCGGGTGCGGGCAGCGGCTCGAAGACGCCCCGCAGATGGTCGGTGGCGAGCGGCCCGTACTCCTTCTCGTCGAAGACGCGGTCCAGGACCAGGGACCTCGCCGCCGGGATCGCCAGGACCTCGGTGAGCAGATCGCCGAAGAGATGGACGGCGACCCCGCGGTCGCGCAGCACGTCGGCGAACCCGTCGTGCTCGGCGCGCGCCCGGCGCACCCACAGCACGTCGTCGAAGAGCAGCGCGTCCTTGTTGCTGGGGGTGAGCCTCTTGAGCTCGAGATCGGGCCGGTGCAGGATGACGCGGCGCAGCCGCCCGGCCTCGGAGTCGACGTGGAATCCCATGCCTCCATCCTGACCATTCGGGCGTGTGTTCACCCTTGTTTCATGGCAAACCGGACCCGCTGGTTTCGCCCCCCCTTGACGACGGGCACACCCCCGTTCCTTGGTGCACGCGCCGCACGCGCCGCACGTTGCGCCACGGGGCCCGGACAGGCGCCGGGTCCCCGCACCGCGGACGACGGCCCGTCACAGCCGCGGGTCCACCGGCTCCGACTCCAGCGCCAGCACCCCGAACACCGCCTCGTGCACCCGCCACAGCGGCTCGCCCTCCGCCAGCCGGTCCAGGGCCTCCAGTCCCAGTGCGTACTCGCGGATCGCCAGCGACCGCTTGTGGTTGAGGAAGCGGGAACGCAGCCGCGCCAGGTTGTCCGGGCGCGTGTACTCCGGACCGTAGATGATCCGGAGGTACTCGCGGCCCCGGCACTTGACACCCGGCTGCGCCAGACGGCCGGCGGCGGTGCGGACCGCCGCCTCCACCGGCTTGACGACCATCCCCTCGCCGCCCCGGCCCGTCATCTCCAGCCACCAGTCGATGCCCGCCCGCACGGACTCCGGGTCACCGGTATCGACGAACAGCCGCCGGGTCGTCTGCAGCAGCCCGCTGCCGTCGTGTTCGACCAGCCGGTCGATGAGCGCCAGCTGCTCGTCGTGGGGCAGCCCGGTGAGGCTGCGGCCCTGGACCGCCAGCAGCTGGAACGGCGCCAGGCGGACGCCCTCCAGGCCCTGCGTCGGCCAGCAGTACCGCCGGTACGCCTCCGTGAACGCCGTCGCGGCCGACGCCCGCTCGCGCTGCCTCGACAGCAGGTCCCCTACGTCGACGCCGCGCGCCGCGGCCCGCTCCAGCGCCGCCAGGGCACCCGGGAACGCCGCCCCGGACGCCGCCCCGACCGCCGCGTACTGGCTCCGCAGCAGCCCGGACGCCTTCAGCGACCACGGCATCAGCTCCGCGTCCAGCAGCAGCCAGCCGCCCGCGCCGGAGGCGCTGCCGGACGCGGCCAGTTCCTCCCACAGACCCGCCGCCGACACGGCCTGCCGCAGCCGGTCCAGGACCTCCTCCGTCACCGCCGGGTCGTCGAAGAACGGGCGGCCGGTGCGCGTGTAGAGCGAGCCGGTGGGGCCGGCCTCGACCCCGAAGCACGCCCGGGCGGCCTCCGCGTCCCGGCACACCAGCGCCACCGCCCGCGATCCCATGTGCTTCTCCTCGCACACGACCCTCGCGACCCCGTCCTCCCGGTACTGGGCGAACGCCTCGGCCGGGTGTTCCAGATAGCCCTCGACATGCGAGGTCGCGGTCGGGGCCATGGTCGGCGGCAGGTACGGCAGCAGCCGCGGGTCCACCGCGAACCGGCTCATGACCTCCAGGGCTGCCGCCGCGTTCTCCTCACGGACCGAGATCCGGCCCGCGTGGCGCGTCTCGACCACCCTGCGGCCGTGCACGTCCGCCAGGTCCAGCGGACGGCCGTCGTGCCCGCCGGGCGCCTCGGTGACCAGCGGCCGAGCCGGCTCGTACCACACCCGCTCGGCCGGTACGTCGACCAGTTCCCGCTCCGGCCAGCGCAGCGCCGTCAGCCGGCCGCCGAAGACGGCGCCCGTGTCCAGGCAGATGGTGTTGTTGAGCCAGGTCGCCTGCGGGACGGGCGTGTGGCCGTACACCACCGCCGCCCGGCCCCGGTAGTCCTCCGCCCACGGATAGCGCACCGGCAGCCCGAACTCGTCCGTCTCCCCCGTCGTGTCGCCGTACAGCGCGTGCGAGCGGACCCGGCCGGAGGTACGGCCGTGGTACTTCTCCGGCAGCCCGGCGTGGCACACCACCAGCCGGCCGCCGTCGAGAACGTAATGGCTGACCAGGCCGTCGATGAACTCCTTCACCTGCTGCCGGAACGCGTCGCTCTCCCGCTCCATCTGCTCGACGGTCTCGGCCAGCCCGTGCGTGGGCTGGACCTTGCGGCCCCGGAGGTGGCGCCCGTACTTGTTCTCGTGGTTGCCGGGCACGCACAGCGCGTCGCCCGACGCCACCATCGACATCACCCGGCGCAGGACACCGGGGCTGTCCGGGCCCCGGTCCACCAGGTCGCCGACGAAGACCGCCGTACGGCCCTCCGGGTGCACGCCGTCGACGTAACCCAGCTTGCCCAGCAGCGCCTCCAGTTCCGAGGAGCAGCCGTGGACGTCGCCGATGATGTCGAAGGGGCCGGTGAGATGGGTCAGGTCGTTGAAGCGCTTCTCCGTGACGACCGCCGCGTTCTCGGCCTCCTCCACGCCCCGCAGGACGTGCACCTTGCGGAAGCCCTCCCGCTCCAGGTGCCGCAGCGAGCGGCGCAGTTCGCGGATGTGGCGCCTGATGACGCGGCGCGGCATGTCGGCCCGGTCGGTGCGGGCGGCGTTGCGCTCGGCGCACACCTCCTCCGGTACGTCGAGCACGATGGCTATGGGCAGCACGTCGTACCGCTTGGCCAGGTCGATCAGCTGGCGGCGGCTGTCCTGCTGCACGCTGGTCGCGTCGACGACGGTGCGGCGGCCCGCCGCAAGGCGCTTGCCCGCGATGTAGTGCAGCACGTCGAAGGCGTCGCGGCTGGCGCTCTGATCGTTCTCGTCGTCGGCCACCAGGCCGCGGCAGAAGTCCGAGGAGATGACCTCGGTGGGCTTGAAGTGCCTGCGGGCGAAGGTCGACTTGCCCGATCCCGACGCGCCGATCAGGACCACGAGGGAGAGGTCCGTCACGGGCAGGGTGCGCCCCTCGGCACGGGCCGGGGCGGATACGCGGGTGGGTGCCTCGGTCATGCGGCGTTCTCCTCCTTCGCGGTCGTCGTGGCGGTGGTCGTGGCGGTGGTCGTGGCTGTCGTCGTGGCGGTCGTCGTGGCGGTCGTCGTAGCTGTGCCCAGGGCGAAGACGGCCATCTGCGTGGGCGGCCCCACCTCGGGGTCGTCGGGCCCCACGGGCAGGAACTCCACGCCGTACCCGTGCCGCCCGGCCACCGCGTCCGCCCAGGCTCGGAACTCCTCCCGCGTCCACTCGAAGCGGTGGTCGCCATGGCGGGCGTGCCCGGCCGGAAGGCTCTCCCAGCGGACGTTGTACTCGACGTTCGGGGTCGTCACGAGCACCGTGCGGGGCCGCGCCGAGCCGAACACCGCGTACTCCAGGGCGGACAGCCGGGGCGGGTCGACGTGCTCGACGACCTCGCTCAGCACGGCGGCGTCGTACCCCTTCAGCCGGCCGTCTGTGTACGCGAGCGAGCCCTGGAGCAGCTTCACGCGCGACGCCTGCCGCTCCCCCATGCGGTCCAGCTTCAGCCGCCGGGAGGCGATGGTGAGCGCCCGCATCGACACGTCGACGCCGACGATCTCCGTGAACCGCGGGTCCCTGAGCAGTTCCTGCACCAACTGGCCCTGGCCGCAGCCGAGGTCCAGGACGCGGGCGGCACCGGACTCCCGGAGCGCCGCGGTGATCGCGTCCCTGCGCTGCACGGCGAGCGGCGCCGGCCTCTCCTCCGTCTCGGTCTCCGCCCCGACCGCGTTGTCGATCTCCTCGACCTCGCTGTCGTCCGCCTCCGCGAGCCGGACCAGTTCCAGGCGCTCCATCGCCTGCCGGGTCAGCGACCAGCGGCGCGACAGATAGCGGGTGGTGATCAGCTTCTGCTCCGGGTGGTCGGGCAGCCATCCCTCACCGGCCCTCAGCAGTTTGTCGACCTCGTCGGAGGAGACCCAGTAGTGCTTGGCGTCGTCGAGGACGGGCAGCAGGACGTAGAGGTGGCGCAGGGCGGCGGCCAGGGTCAGCGCGTCCGACTCCAGGGCGAGGCGCACATAGCGGGAGTCACCCCACTCGGGGAACTCGGCGTCCAGCGCGACCGGTTCGGCGGTGACCGTCCAGCCGAGCGGTTCGAAGAGGCGTCGTACCAGGTCGGGGCCGCCCCGGGCGGGCAGTGCGGGCACCTCCACGCGCAGCGGCAGCGGCTGCCCGGCACGCTCGGGCCTGGCCTTGCACACGCCGCGGATCGCGCTGGAGAACACGTTCCTCAGAGCCACGGCGAGCAGTGAGGAGGCCGCGTACGGGCGGTCGTTGACGTACTGCGCGAGCGCCGCGTCGGGCGCGCCGCCGCGCCCTTTGCCCTTGCCCCGCCGGACCAGCGCCACGGCATCGACCTCCAGCAGCAGCGCCGCCGTGCAGCGCTGGGCGTCCGCTTCCGGGTAGAAGACGTGTGCGGTGCCGTAGGAGGTCGAGAACGCCTGGGACGCGTCGGGATGCTTGTGCAGCAGGAAACCGAGGTCGGTCGCCGGGCGTTCGGCTGTGCCGGTGGCACTGATCGTCAGGAACATGTCCCGAGTCTCCCGGCCCCGGGGTACCGGTGACCAACGGATTTCGAACAACTGCCCAGGATCCGGTGCGCTTGGGGTTGGTGGTTGTTCCGGTGCCACCGTCGCGGGTGCGGCGCCGTACCGCGGCGCCGTACCGCGGCGCCGCACCGCGGCGCCGTGCGTCCCGTGCCCTGCCCGCACCCGCGGCCCGCGCAAGGGCATGGGCATGGGCAGGGCTCGGGGGCGCGCGGGTCAGGTCAGCTGGGACTGGACCTGCGCGGAGATCAGTTCCAGGTGGTCCAGGTCGTGCAGGTCGAGGATCTGGAGGTAGACGCGCCGGGAGCCGATCTCCGCGTACCGGCCGATCTTGTCCACGACCTCGGCCGGGGAGCCCGCCAGCCCGTTGGCCTTCAGCTCGTCGACGTCGCGCCCGATCACGGCGGCGCGGCGGGCCACCTCCTGGTCGTCCTTGCCGACGCAGGCCACCAGCGCGTTCGAGTACGTCAGCGCGTCCGCGTCGCGTCCGGCCTCGGTGGCGGCGGCACGGACGCGGCCGAACTGGCGCTCACTGTCCTCGATCGACGCGAACGGCATGTTGAACTCGTCGGCGTACCGCGCGGCCAGCCGGGGAGTGCGGGTCGCGCCATGGCCGCCGATGAGCACCGGGATCCTGGCCTGGGCGGGCTTGGGCAGGGCCGGTGAGTCGGTCAGGTCGTAGTACTCGCCGTGGAAGCTGAAGGTCGCGCCGGCCTCGGTCCCCCACAGCCCCGTGATGACCTCCAGTTGTTCTTCCAGACGACCGAACTTCTGCTTGGGGAACGGGATACCGTACGCCTTGTGCTCCTCCTCGAACCAGCCCGCGCCCAGGCCCAGTTCGACGCGGCCGCCGGACATCTGGTCGACCTGCGCCACCTGGATGGCCAGAACGCCGGGGATGCGGAAGGTCGCCGCGGTCATCAGCGTGCCGAGACGGATGCGCCTGGTCTCACGGGCGAGGCCCGCGAGGGTGATCCAGGCGTCGGTGGGTCCGGGCAGGCCGTCCACGGCACCCATCTTCAGATAGTGGTCTGAGCGGAAGAATCCTTCGAAGCCCAGGTCTTCGGTGGCCTTGGCGACGGAGAGAAGGGTGTCGTAGGTCGCCCCCTGCTGGGGCTCCGTGAAGATGCGAAGATCCATGCCTCCATCCTGCACGCTCGGGCAGAGGTCGACCCCGGTGATCGCCCTGCGGCGCCGAGCCCGGCCCCGAGGGGCGGCCCCGCCCCGGCCTCCCGCCACCGGCAGGCCGCCTCTGCCCCGTCCCGGAGGCGGCGGGCCCGCGCTGCTCGCCCCGCGGCGACCGCGCAGGTCAGGTGAGCTGGGCGCCGCCGTCGACGTCGACCACGGATCCGGTGACATAGCCGTTGGTCATTAAGAACACCGCGGTCCAGGCGATGTCCTCGGGCAGCCCGACACGTGCGACGGGCACGCTGGCGATGTACTGGGACATCAAGCGCTGCCGCACATCCACCGGGACATCGTCGAAGGCGGGGGTCTCGACCAGGCCGGGGGCGATGACGTTGACCCGCACCGGGGCCAGGTCGACGGCGTTGGCCTTGCCGAAGGCCTCCAGCGCGGCGTTGATCGCAGCCATGGTCGGCCGGCCCGGGCCGTGCTTGCGGCTCGCGATGCCCCCGATCAGGACGATCGAACCGTCCTTCGCGATGCGGTCCGCCGCGGCCCGCACCCCCTCGTAAGCGCCCCAGAACTTGGTGTCCATGAACGCCCGGGCGGCGCCGGAGTCCAGTTCCCGCACGGTGCCCAGCGCCGTCGTACCCGCCGACACCGCCAGGTGGTCGAAGGCACCGACACGCTCCAGCAGAGACTCGACCGACGCCGCGGAGGTGATGTCGACCTGCTCGACTGCCATGCCGGCGGGCACGGTGCCCGCCGCACGCCCGGGATTGCGACTGGCCGCGGTGACCCGCGCCCCGGCGGCCAGCGCGTGCTCGGCGATGGCCAGGCCGATACCGGACGTTCCGCCTATGACGACTACGTGCTTGCCTGCCAGGGGACTGGCGATGTTCATCAGCGATGTCCTGTTCTCGTGGGGGCTTGCCCGCGGACGGTACTTCCCGGCGCCTGCGGATCGGTTTAGCCCGGCCGTGCCACCGGGCGCCGGGACGCCGGCCGACCCGGCTCACCCCGCCGTCCGGTGCCGTTCCCGTATCTCACCGTCCCTCGCCGCCAGCCTGCGCAGCAGCTCTCTGACCCGGTCCCGCGACTCGTCCGCCGCGTCGATCGCCTCCATGCACTGCCAGTAGGTGCCCTCGTCGTCCGCCGCGCTCGCGACGGCGATGAGGGCCATGCCCAGCTCCGCGAGGAGGGTGCCGAGGTCGAGGAGCGCTTTGCGGGCATCTCCCAGGTCCGTGAGCTGAGCGGCACGCAGATCGGCCACGTCGAGGGGCGGCGTGTCCAGAACGCCGCAGCCCCGGCCCGCCAGCTCCGTCAACCCCAGTGCCTCGCCGCGCAGTTCGGGCGGGCCCGAGACGGCGAGGCGGCTGCCCATCGCCTGTGCCAGGGCATACGCCTGCCACGCCTCCGCCATGATCCTCGGCCCGTCCTCGCTCCCCGCCAGGGCACGCCTGCTCGCCACGATGAGCCGCACCGCGTCCATGCGCTGCCCCCGCTCCGTCCCGACGCGCTGGTGCACGTCTACCCGAACTCCGTTGTCCACTACCCAGAGTGAAGGTACAGGGCACGAAAAGCCAGAGCTATTCCGAAATCTGTGGACAACTTGAGAGGTGGGAACCATTCCATAACTCCGTAGAGTGACGATCTGGCTCGGGGGGCGTCGTTCAGTCCGCGCCCGGCGCCGGGAACCTCTCCTCATTGCGGTCGATCTTCGCGTCCAGCGCCGCCAGCGCGTCGATGCCCAGCACCTCGCACAGTTGGAGCAGATACGCGAACACGTCCGCGACCTCGTCGGTCACCCGGTGCGCCGTACCCTGGTCCTCCATCACCCGGACCGACTCCTCCGGCGTCAGCCACTGGAAGATCTCGACCAGTTCGGACGCCTCCACACTGAGCGCGGCCACCAGGTTCTTCGGGGTGTGGTAGCGCTGCCAGTCGCGTGCCGCGGCGAACTCCGCGAGCCGGCGCTGCAGCCGCGCCACGTCCAGGTCGTCGTGCCGCCGGGGTTCTTCTGTCACGGGCTCAGGTCTACCACCGTCACCCCCTCCACCCCCGCCGCCCAGGACGCCTCGCTCACCGCGCCCACCAGCCGGATATGGCCGCGCTCACACATCCGCGCCGCCAGCTCCAGCAGTTGCCGCGCCTGCCGCCGGTCCATACAGCGGTCGAGGCCGTCCGCCAGCACCGTGAGCGTCTGCAGCGCCGCGGGCACCTCCCCCGCCGGGTCGACCTCCAGCACGCCGGGGCCGGTGAGGAGGACGAGGGCCAGGGCCGCGTACCGCAGTTCGCCGTCGCCCAGCAGCTCCAGCGGCGTCCGCAGCCCGTCCCCGCGGTCGAGCAGCGCGCGCACCGTGCCGTCACCGAGCGGCTCCGCGAGCAGATCCACGACCCGTCCCGCGCACCCGGCCCCGACCGCCGAGGCCAGCAGCGCGTGCCGCCGGGCGCACTCCGCGCGCGTACGCCGCAGCACGGCCGCCAGGTTGTCGCAGCCCGGCAGCAGCCGGCCCGCGGCCGACGGGGCGGGAGCACGCATCCGGCGGGGGCTCGGATCGCAGGCGAAGACGGAGCGCAGGGCGACGACCATCTGCTCGGCCGCGGCCAGCACTCGGCGCTGGCCGTCCGTCCGGCCGGCCACGCGCAGCGGCAGCAGGGCGGTGCCGAGGCGGTCGTCCGGGAGCGGACCGCGGGTCACCGGGGAGGATCCCGCCGTGTGCCAGGCCGCCTGCACGCTCGCACGTCCGGGGTCGCGCAGGGCCGTCTCCAGCAGGACCAGTCCGCCGGACGTCAACCGCTCACCCACGACACGCAGATCGGGCTCGGCCTGGACGGCGACATCCAGCCGGACCGGGCCCTGCGGGCCGTCGGCCGTACAGCCGATGCGGAAGCCGCGCCGCCGCTGGGCGTCGGGCCGTGCCCGCTCGGGAACGCAGGCCGCCGGACGGGGGAACGCCTCGGCCAGCCCCGCCCCGCCGCCGAGCCGCGCCAGCGCCTCGTACGCCTGCAGCACCCGCGACTTGCCCGAGCCGCTCGGTCCCGTGAAGAGCGTCAGCGGTCCCAGGGCGAAGACGGCCCGCCGGTGACCGGCGAACGCGGACAGCCGCAACTCGGTGACGCGCGGCCGGTCCGGCCGCGCATCCGCGAGACAAGCCGAACCGGGCGGGGACGGCGCGAAGGAGACGGTCATGTCCGGACCGTAGGCCGTCGTGCTCGGGGCGAACCGTTCCGCCGTCGCACGCTTCCCACGATCGAGCGAGCCGTCGGCCCGCCCACGGACCCGGCCTCACACTCCGGGGACGCCGGCCCCCTCCATCAGCCCGCGTACCTCGGTCCCCGGCGGCGTCAGCAGGAACACATTGCGGTCGACCCGGTGCATCCCGCTGGAGAGTCCGAAGACGACGCCGGTGCTGAAGTCCAGCACCCGCTTGGCGACCTCGGTCTCCGCGCCCGTGAGGTCGAGCAGCACGGGCACCCCCGCCATCAGCGTCTCGGCGACCTCGCGGGCGTCCGCGAACACATTGACCCGCAGCACCACGAAGCGGCGTCGCGCCTCGGTCTCGGCCTCGGGTACGGACCGGTGGCCGACCGCCGACGGCCAGGCGTCCCGTCCGCGCAACGGAACGACCTGGGCGAGCCCTTCCCACTGTTCGTCGGTGACATCGCGACTGTTCACCGGCCCTCCCCGGGGTGGCTCGCACTCATCGTCTGCACCGGTCAATTCTTACGCATGGTCACCCGTTCGGCCCAACAGCGACACGGACCGCTACAGTCCCGGCCGTCACTTCGGCCGGAAGGCGCCCCTCGCATGCCGCCCTCGTGTGCCAACCCTCGCACCCGTCCCGCACCGGACGCGCACCAAGGACAGATGCTTCTTACTGCCCTCATACCGGACTCTTCACCTTCATCGGCTTGATGTTCATCATGTCCGCTTACGTTCCCTGTCGTGCACTTGGCAGAAGTAAGGCCGCCGGCAAAGGACCGGTGGACGCGCCCGCTCATGACCGCGCCGGAGGAGACTCCCGCACAGTGGCATCGCGTCCTGACGCTGCTCGCGGACATCAGCCTGTTCATCGGCACCCGAGCGGTGTGGTCCTCCGCCGCCAGTCACCACCTGGCGGTCGCCGCGGTCATCTCGATGTGCTACGCGTCGATCCTGGCCACCGGTGTGCTGACGCTGGTCGTGCGGAGCGCCCGTGCACTGGCTCGCCTCGACCTGACGGTCCTGGTCACAGCGGTCACGCTCGCCTACTGCGCGCTCTCCGTGAAGCACGGGTTCAGCGACGAGTCCATCCTCACCACACAGGCCGCCCGCGAACTGCTCCACGGCCGGCCGGTGTACGGGCAGCCGTGGCCCTGGCTGTTCGGTCACGGCATCGCGTACACGGCGACGGTGCACGGCGGTTACGACTTCACGTACGGCTACCCGCCACTGACCCTGATGCTGACCGCGCCGCTGCTGTGGGCCGGCCACGGCGCGCTGCCGGAGACGCTGGTCACCACCAGCGCGATCGTGCTGGGCGCGGTCGTCCTGTGGAGGATGCTGCCGACACCGTGGCGTTCGGCGGCCACCATGGTGTGCCTGGGCTTCGGCATGGTCCCGACGTACGCCCGGCTCGGCTACCCGGCGGTCGTTGCGCTGGCCTTCCTCATCCCCGTGGTGGTGCGCTGGACCCGCATGGGCGAGGGCGGTCCGGCCGACTGGGCACGGGCCGCCTGTCTGGGGGCGGCCTGCGCGAGCCAGCAACTGCCATGGTTCCTCGCGCCGTTCCTGCTCGCCGGGGTCTACGCGCTTCGCCGCGGCGAACTGGGCGGGCGCGGGGCCGCCCTCGCCGTGGCGCGGATCGCCGGCACGGCCGCCGGCACCTGGCTGCTGATCAACGCGTACTTCATCGTGACCGAACCGCGCGGCTGGGCCGCGGGCATCGCCCTGCCGATCACCCAGGGCGCGGTGATCCACGGCCAGGGGCTGGTCGACATCTCGCTCTACTTCACCGACGGCAGCGACCGCCTGGTGTGGTACTCGCAGGCCGGGATGCTGCTGGCGGCTGGCCTGCTGGCGGTGTTCGTGCTGTTCGTGCGCCGGCTGGGCCCCGCCGCGACCGTGCTGCCCTGGTGCTCGTTCTTCCTGGCGACCCGTTCACAGGACGGCTACTACCTGCTGATGACGCCGCTGTGGCTCGCGGCCGCCGTCACCGTGCCCCCCACCGTCTTCACCACCGCCTGGCAGCCGCGGCTGCTGCGGGGCCGCCCGGCGGCCCGCACGGCGCTGGCCGCCACCCTGCTGCTGCCGTCCCTGGTGGCCGTCACGGTGGCGGCGACCGGCTCTCCGCCGTTGCGTATGCAGGCGCTCGGCTCGACCCGCACCCCCCTCACCGTGGAGACGCTCACAGTCCGCGTGCGCAACACCGGCGACGCGGCTCTCCAGCCTCACTTCATGGTGACCACCGGGCAGGGCATGAGCCGCTACTGGACGGTGCTGCGCGGTCCGTCGTCCGTGCCCGGACACGCCACGGCCACCTACCGGCTCCGTGCGCCGGGCGGCCGTCTGGTCCTGCCCGCGAAGGGCACCCGCGTCCGGCTGCGTGCCTTCTCCGCGTCGCCGATGACGCTGTCGAGCCAGGACATCCGTCTGGAGCGCGGGACCGCGGACCCGAAGTGACGGCCCTCGGGCCGGGGCCCGCCCGAGCGCGCCCGTGGCCTTGAGGTGATGGCCCGTCACGTCACCTGTTTCAGAAGCTCCAGCATCACCGGGTCGGTCACCCGGTAGCGGACGATCCGCCCCTGCTTCTCCCCCGCGACCACCTCGGCCGTCCGCAGCAGCCGCAACGCCTGCGAGACGGCAGGGTCGTTCATGCCGGTCGCCACGGCGAGATCGGAGACGGCGAGCGGCCCGGCCCGGTGCAGGGCGAGCAGCAGGGCGAGCCGGCCGGGATCGGCGAGCAGGGAGAAGCGGTCGGCCCAGGCACGCACGGCTCCGGGCTCACCGATGGCCTCGATGGCCTGGCAGACCCGGTTGCCGTCGATGATGCGCCGGCCGGCGCGTTCGGCGGGGACGAGATGCATGCGGACCATTGTCCCAGGTGCCCCTGTGTGATCTTCGATACCTCAAGACATCTGCGCAACTGTGCAACCTTGCAGGCGTTGCCGGGTCCGCCCTAAGGTGGGCGGGCCGTGGTGTTCGGGAAGACCGGTGAAAGCCCTCAGGGGCTCAGGCCGGAGCGGCCCTCGCCACTGTGATCGGGGAGTTCCCGTTCCGTGCCGCCCGTTCGCGGGTGGCGCCACTGGCCGTACACGGCCGGGAAGGCTGGGACGGGCGCGGTGATCCGTCAGCCAGGAGACCGGCCACGGCATCTCACGAAGTGATCCACGAGGTGCTGGAGCGTGACCGTATGACCCTGCCCAACCCTGCGTCCTTCCGGTGGCGGCGCGAGGACACCCTGCGAACCGCCGCGCTGCTGGCGCTGATCGCGGCCCTGCACGTGGCCGCCTTCGGAATCCTGTTCCTCCTGGTGGTGCCGGAGCACTACGCGGTCGGCTCCAAAGCGTTCGGCATCGGGCTCGGGGTGACCGCGTACACCCTGGGCATGCGGCACGCCTTCGACGCCGACCACATCGCCGCGATCGACAACACCACCCGCAAACTGATGGCCGAGGGCAAGCGGCCGGTGACCGTCGGATTCTGGTTCGCGCTCGGCCACTCCAGCGTGGTGGTCCTGCTGGCTGTCATGATCGCGGCCGGCACCCAGCTCGCCGACCGGGTCACGAACGAGAACTCCCACACCCACCAGGTCCTCGGCTTCATGGGGACCACGGTCGCCGGCGCGTTCCTCTACCTCATCGCCGCCCTCAACCTGGTCGCCCTCACCGGCATCCTGAAGGTCTTCAGGTCGATGCGCTCGGGAAGGTACGACGAGAAGGAACTCGAACGGCACCTGGACTCAAGGGGGTTCATGAACCGCGTTCTCGGCCGCCTCACCAGGACGATCTCGCGCCCCGGCCAGATGTACCCGCTGGGCTTCCTGTTCGGGCTCGGCTTCGAGACGGCCACCGAGGTCACGCTGATGGTGATGGCGGGCTCGGGTGCGGCGGCCGGACTGCCCTGGTACGCGATCCTGTGCCTGCCGCTGCTGTTCACCGCCGGGATGTGCCTGTTCGACACCCTCGACGGCACGTTCATGAACTTCGCCTACCAGTGGGCCTTTTCCAACCCTGTGCGCAAGGTGTTCTACAACCTCACGATCACCGGACTGTCGATCGCGGTGGCCTTCCTGATCGGCACCATCGAACTGGTCGGCGTCCTGCACGACAAGCTGGACCTGCGGGACGCGGTCACCGGCTGGGTAGCGGGGCTCGACCTCGGCAACGTGGGCTTCGTCATCGTCGGGCTGTTCGTGGTCGTGTGGGCGGCCGCCCTCGCCTACTGGCGGCTGGCGAAGGTCGAGGAACGGTGGGCTCCCCGCCCCGCCGACGGGAGTTGACGCCGGATCCGGCCGGACCGCGGGCGTGGGAGCGTCAGGTGCCGGCCGGGTCGCCGTAATCGTTGGCCGGCCGCGCTCGCGTCGATCGGTCTGCTGCCCGGCGGCCGGCTCACCGTGCCCGCCGGGCGGCGGCCCGGGCCCTGGGGTCCGGCTTCCAGTCCTGGGCGAGGAGCCCGAGCAGCACCATGTCCAGGAACTCGCCCATCACCCAGGCCGAGGAGCGCAGCACGCCCTCGCGGACGAAGCCGTTGCGCTCGGCGGAGCGCAGCATCGCGGCGTTGTCCGACAGCGTCTCGATCTGCAGCCGCTGCAGGCCGCGCACGACGAAACCGTAGTGGCACAGCACCGCGACCGCGTCGGTGCCGTAGCCCTTGCCGCGTGAGGACGGCAGCAGCCCCAGACCGATGTGCGCGGACCGGTTGTGGTTGTCGACGTCCCACAGCATCGCGTCGCCGACCAGCGTGCCGCCGTCCAGCTCCACCACGGAGAACGGGACGTGCCGCTGCTCCTTGTCGTCCACCACGAACGGCGAGTCCTTCGAGCCGGGCGTGATAGGCCGCCACGGCCGGCCGTCGGCCCGCGAGTGGTTGACCACGTCGTCGTAGAGCTCGGCCTGCAGGATCGGGATGTCGTCCTCGTGCCGGGCCCTGAGCCCGACCTTGCCGCCCCTCAGCATGCAGGCTTCCTATCCGACCGGGCCGGCCGGCGGCAAACCAATTAGCGGTCGTTACAGCCGGCGCAGCGGCGGCCACCGAGCCAGGACATGGTGCGCTCGGCCGCCCGGCGGTGGCGGCCCGGGCGGCCGCGTCGGCACTCGTGCTCGACGACGACGGGCTCTCGCAGCCGCTGCGCTCTTTGCGTCTGTCGGGTCCCAGAGAGCGCAGCGGCCGCACAGCGCCGTCACCGCCTCAGTCGTCGCTCTCCTCGGACGCCGAGGTGCGGCTGCGGCCGCGGACGATCGCGAAGCCCGCGGCGGCCAGGCCCAGGACGCCCACCACCAGGCCGGCGATGCCGAGGCCGCGGGCCGTGGAGTCGTCGGAGGAGGCGGCCTTGGTGGTGGAGGTCCCCGTCTTCTCCGTGCCGGTGGAGGAGGACGCCGCCGGACCGTCCTCCTCCGCGCCGCCCTTGGCGGTCAGCCGGAGCACCGGCGCCGGATTCTCCGGCTCCTCCGCACCCTGTGTCTCCTCGATCCAGCGGGCGACCGTGCCGTCGGAATAGGTCTGCAGCGTCTTGAAGGTCAACCGGTCGGTGTCGTCGGGCAGCCGGCCGAAGGCGACGTCGAAGTCCTGGTACTGGCCGTGGCGGATGCGCCCGCCGGTCCAGGTGATCTGGGAGACGGCGTCGGTGATGGTGCCGTCGTCCGTGGTGACGGGCTTCTTGAGCTTGGTGGTGGTCACCTGCGCGGTCCAGCCGTTCTGCGGGCTGACCAGCACCCCCAGGATCGGGTGGTCGGTGGGCAGGAACACCTCGACCTTGGTGGTGGCGGCGGTGTCCTGCTCGTTGGGGACCCGGAAGGTCAGCACGCCGTCCGTGGCGCCCTTGGCATAGCTCTCGGGGTGAACGGTGACGTGCGCGAAGGCCGCGCCCGCCGCGGTGAGGACGCAGGCGGCGGCGAGGGCGCCGACGGTGCCGGCACGGCGCAGGGTGGTACGCATCGGGGACATGACGGGGCACACTCCGTACTGGTGTTCGATAATGGGGGGTTCAGATCGCGTACGGGGCGACCGGGGGTGGGCCGCGCCTGGTCAGGGCGTGGCGCGGCAGCGCCTGCCCGAGCGGATGGCGTCTGCGGCCGTGCGGGCGCGATGCTCCGACGCAAACGGGCGGCGGCGCCGTGCGCCGCCACCAGGCGACCAGGCCCGGAACGAAGGTGACCGCCTTGCGCAGCAGCGACCACAGGGCGGCCTCGCCGCGCCGCAGGCACCAGGAGGCGAGCAGCGCGGCGGCGAGATGCGCGGCGACGACGTGAGAGGCCGTTACGCACGGCGCACAGGCCATGTGCATGGCGTGGGACATGCCCGGCATGCGCATCGGCACATGAGACGGTCCGGCCGCCGCGAAGGCGAGGTGGAGGGCACCCTGCACGGTGAGCATCGCGGCGGCGATCGCACGGAGCGAGCACTCACGCCCGGCGAGCGCCACGGCGGCGGCGAACACGGGCAGGGAGGCGGCCGCGTCCACCCACACCTGCGGAACGGCGCCGGTGGCCAGGGCATGGCCCCCGGCGGCGAGCAGCACGCAGACGACGGAGAACACCGCCGCGCGTACGCTCCGCACCGCCCAGGACACGCCCATGCCGCCGGATCATCCCATGCGGGTGAGGGTAGCCACGTCGGTTTCCGGGGATCCGGCACGCCGGCGGTCACCCCGGGCCGTTTCGGCCGGGGCGGTGAGTGCGCCTATCTTGGCGCCCATGCAGTCCTACACAATCGGTCAGGCCGCCCGTCTACTGGGGGTGAGCCCCGACACCGCGCGGCGGTGGGCGGACGCGGGGCGGATGGCGACCCGGCGAGACGAGAGCGGGCGTCGCGTCATCGACGGCAGGGACCTGGCGGCGTTCTCGGTCGAGCTGGCCCGTGCCGGCGACGAGGAGGCCCCCTCGTACACCTCGGCGCGCAACGCGTTCCCCGGCATCGTCACCGCCGTCAAGCTCGGTGACGTGGCCGCCCAGGTCACGATCCAGGCGGGGCCGCACCGTCTGGTGTCCCTGCTGACCCGGGAGGCCGTGGAGGAACTGGGCCTGGAGGTCGGGACGGAGGCCACGGCCCGTGTGAAGTCGACGAACGTGCACATCGACCGGACCTGAGCGGTACGCGGCGGGTGTGCCGCGGACCGCGGGCCGGCTCCGGATCACGCCCGGGGCGCGATCCGGGGCGGTGGATCAGGGGTGTGATGGCATGTGCACACCCTTCCAGACGCACCAACCGGCTCGTGCCAGGCGGGAGGAGGATTCCAGCTGGCATCTGCGACAATGTGATCGGCACATCGGAGGGTCCACCGGGTTCCTTCCGCACAAGAGAGGAAGTGGAGCCGTGATGACCCGTTCCGTACGCCGAAGTCGCCGGACCCTGCAGGTGACCGGTTCGGCGGCCGCCGCGCTGCTGGCCCTGAGTGCCTGCTCCGCCTCGTCCGGGTCCGGCCCCGGCTCCGGCAAGGCATCCGGTTCCTCGGCGTCCTCGTCGTCGAAGCCGTCCGGCACGGTCACCGTCTTCGCCGCCGCCTCCCTCAAGGAGAGCTTCACCGCGCTGGGCGAGAAGTTCGAGAAGGAACACCCGGGCACGAAGGTGGCCCTCAGCTTCGGCGGCAGCGACACCCTCGCCGCGAGTATCACCGGCGGCGCCCCGGCCGACGTCTTCGCCGCGGCCAGCCCCAAGACGATGAAGATCGTCACCGACGCGGGCGGCGTCTCCGGCACGCCCGCCACCTTCGTGCGCAACCAGTTGGAGATCGCCACCCTGCCGGGCAACCCCGACAAGATCTCCTCCCTCAAGGACCTCACCCGGCCCGGCCTGAAGGTCGTGCTGTGCGACAAGACGGTGCCGTGCGGCGCCGCCGCGCAGAAGACCCTGGACGCGAGCCACCTCAGGCTCACCCCGGTCTCCTACGAGCAAAACGTCAAGGCCGCTCTGAACAAGGTCGAGCTCAAGGAGGCCGACGCCGCCCTCGTCTACCGGACGGATGTGAAGGCGGCCGGCGGCAGGGTGCGGGGCGTGGAGTTCCCCGAGTCCGCCGAGGCGGTCAACGACTACCCGATCGCCCTGCTCAGGAACGCTCCCAACGCCCCGGCCGCCGAGGCGTTCGTCGCGCTGGTGAGGTCCGCCGAAGGCCGCGAGGTCCTGACCGAGGCCGGGTTCCTCCAGCCATGACGCAGTCCGACGCGACCGGCACGGCGCCCGACACCCTGGTGGGCGGGCCGCCGCGCGGGCGTGTGCGCGGGCCGGGCACACCGCTGCCGCTGCTGCTGCCCGCCCTCGTCGGCCTGGTGTTCCTGCTGCTGCCGCTGGTCGCCCTGCTCATGCGGGCCCCGTGGCACAGCCTGCCGCACCAGCTGACCAGTGCGGAGGTGTGGCAGGCGCTGCGACTGTCCCTGGTGAGCGCGACCGCCGCCACCGCCATGAGCCTGGTGCTGGGCGTGCCGCTGGCCTGGCTGCTGGCCCGCACGGAGTTTCCGGGCCGGAGTGTCGTACGGGCCCTGGTCACGCTGCCGCTCGTGCTGCCGCCGGTGGTGGGCGGTGTGGCGCTGCTGCTGGCGCTCGGGCGCAACGGGGTCGTGGGGCGGTGGCTGGACGGGTGGTTCGGGATCACACTGCCGTTCACCACGGCCGGGGTGGTGGTGGCGGAGGCATTCGTGGCGATGCCGTTCCTCGTCATCAGCGTCGAGGGCACGCTGCGGGCCGCCGACCACCGCTACGAGGAGGCCGCCACGACGCTGGGCGCCTCCCGCTTCACGGCGTTCCGCCGGGTCACGCTGCCACTGATCGCTCCGGGCATCGGGGCGGGTGCCGTGCTGGCATGGGCGCGGGCGCTCGGCGAGTTCGGGGCGACGATCACCTTCGCGGGCAACTTCCCCGGCCGCACGCAGACGATGCCGCTGGCCGTCTACCTGGCGCTGCAGAACGACCCAGCGGCGGCGGTCGCCCTGAGCCTGGTACTGCTGGCCGTGTCCATCGCGGTGCTCGCGGGGCTGCGCGACCGCTGGATGAGGGCGTCATGACCGGCCGCCGCCCCGGTCTGCCGGCCCGCCGACGCGCCGGGTACGCCACAGAGGCCGCGCAGGCCACGCAGCCCACGGAGCCCACGAAGACCGACATCGACGACACCATGGCCGGCCCGGTGGCCGGCCAGACACACGGCGAGGGCCTCGACGCGCGGATCGTCGTCGAGCGGGGTTCCTTCCGGCTCGACCTGGCGCTGGCCGCCGCGCCCGGAGACGTCGTCGCGCTGCTCGGGCCCAACGGGGCCGGGAAGACCACGGCCCTGCGCGCGCTGGCCGGGCTGGTCCCGCTCTCCGGCGGCCATCTGCGGCTCGACGGCGTCGCGTTGGACCGTACGCCGCCCGAGTCCCGTCCCGTCGGCGTCGTCTTCCAGGACTACCTGCTCTTCCCGCATCTGACCGCTCTGGAGAACGTGGCCTTCGGCCCGCGCTGCCAGGGCGCGTCCAGGGCCCGGGCGCGGGAGATCGCCGCCACGTGGCTGGAGCACATGGGACTCGCCGACCTCGCCGGCGTCAAGCCGCGGCGGCTGTCGGGCGGCCAGGCCCAGCGCGTCGCGCTCGCCCGCGCGCTCGCCGTCCGGCCCCGGCTGCTGCTCCTGGACGAGCCGCTCGCCGCGCTCGACGCCCGCACCCGGCTGGAGGTGCGGGCCGCGCTGCGCCGCCACCTGGCCGGGTTCGAGGCGGTGGCCGTGCTCGTCACCCACGACCCGCTGGACGCGATGGTCCTCGCCGACCGGCTGGTGGTCGTCGAGCACGGCCGGGTGGTCCAGGAGGGCAGGCCCCGGGACATCGCCCGCCGTCCGCGGACGGACTACATCGCCCAGCTCGTGGGGCTCAACCTGTACCGGGGGACGGCCGACGGGCACACGGTGCGGCTCGACGCGGGGCCCGCGATCACGACCACAGAGGATCTGTCCGGGCCCGTCTTCGTGGCGTTCCCGCCGAGCGCCGTGACCCTGTACCGGGACCGGCCGAGCGGTTCCAGCGCGCGCAACCTGTGGCGGTGCGAGGTGACGGGGTTCGAGACCCACGGCGACCAGATCCGCGCGGAGCTCACCGGCGAGCTGCCGCTCGCCGCCGACCTGACGACGGTCGCCGCGGCCGAACTCGGCCTCACTCCGGGCGCACCGTTCTGGGCGGCCGTCAAGGCGGTCCAGACGCACGCGTATCCGGCCTGACGCGGGCACGGCACGGGAAGGCCGCCGGTGACCCGGGCAGGCCGCCGGTGCCCCGGGCAGGCCGCCGGTGCCCCGGGCAGGCCGCCGGTGACCGGTGTCCACGGCACCGGGCAGCAGGGTCCGGCGGGCCCACCGACGGCGGTGGTCACGTGGGCCGGATCCCCGGGCGCGGTCGCCACCCGGATTCGGCCGCATTCACTCGTCGTTCACTCGTCACGGTGATCGGGGAACGTCCACGGCGCCGCCGTCGTCTACAGTTCGACAGACGGTCTACATGACTGTAGTCAGCCGCCGGGTGGCACCGTGCCGCGCCCGGCCTCCCGTAAGGAAGGGCGCGCGACGATGGCCACACCCCTCTCACCTGCATCGCAGCTCGCGGTGAACGTGCTGGACGCCCAGTCCCTGCTCGCGGCCTTCGGCGTGCTGGGCGTGGGCGTGGTGATGTTCGCCGAGACGGGCCTGCTCGTCGGCTTCTTCCTGCCCGGCGACTCCCTGCTGTTCACGGCGGGCCTGCTGTGCACCGGCTCCGACCGGCACGCCGTGAAGCTGTCGCTGCCGCTGCTGCTGGTCGCCGCGGCGGTCGGCGCGCTCGCCGGGTCCCAGTGCGGCTATCTGCTCGGGCGCAGAGCGGGCGGAGCGCTGCTCGCCCGCAGCCGCTCCGCCCGGCTGCACGAGGGCGCGAAGCGCGCCGAGGAGCTCCTTGAGCGGTACGGACACGCGAAGGCGATCGTGCTGGCCCGCTTCGTGCCCGTGGTGCGGACGGTGCTCAATCCGATGGCCGGCGCCCTGCACGTGCCCGCGCGGACCTTCACCGTCTGGCAGGTGACCGGCGGCCTCCTGTGGAGCGTCGGGCTCACCCTCGCCGGGTACGCGCTGGGCTCCTCGGTGCCGAACGTCGACCGGTACCTGCTGCCGGTGATCGCGGCGATCGTCCTGGTCTCGCTGATCCCGATCGCTCTGGAGATCCTGCGTTCCCGCCGGGCCGCGAAGGACGGCGCCCGCGGATGACGGACGCCGTCGCTCACAGCTGCTTGCGCCGTACGAGCACGCCCAGCACCACCAGTCCGGGGACCAGCGGCAGCCACACCGTCAGCAGCCGGTAACCGATGACCGCCGAGGCGGCCGCGCTGCCCGTGGCTCCGACGAGCGTGAGCGCGAGGGCGAGCGCGGCGTCCAGGGAGCCGATACCACCGGGGGTCGGCAGCAGGACGGCCGCGCTGGAGGCCGCGAGGTAGGCCAGCGCCACCCGGTCGGGCGGGAGCGCCAGCCCGAGGGCCCGGGTGACGGCGACCACCACCAGCGCGTGCAGCGAGGAGAAGGCCAGCGAGCCGCCCCACAGGGCGGCGGCCCGGCCGGGAAGCCGGTGCACCGCGCGTACGTCCGTGAGCACCGCCCTGGAGGCGCGCCGCAGCGGCCCGGGCAGCAGCATCGCGAGGGCGACGGCCGCCAGGAGGGCGGCGGCCACCGTGACCGTCGAAAGCCCCGGGCGGCGCAGCAGCCCGGGATCGGCGAGGGCGAGGAGGGCGATCAGCGCGCCGCGGGTCGCCGCCCCTGCCGCGGCCTTGACCGCGAGCGCGGCCGCCGAGCGGGGCACGGACAGTCCCCTGCGGGTCAGGAAGCGCAGATTGACGGCGCCCGCGCCGAGTCCCGCGGGCAGCACATGGTTGGCCGCGGACGCCGCGAACTGCACGGCCAGCAGCCGCCCCGCGGGCAGTGCCTCGGTCACCGCGCCCTGCTGGGCGAGCGCCGAGCACACCCACGTCGCCACCGTGGCGGTCGCGCCCAGCAGCAGCCAGCCCGGGTCGGCACCCGCGAGCCGCTTTGCGCCGGCCTCGATCACGGGCCAGTGGTGCCCGGCGAGGAACACGGCGCAGGCGAACACGGCGAGGGTGACGGCGACGTGCCAGGGGGCCCGTGTACGCACCCGCGGGGCGGCGGTGGCGGTCGGCACCGGCACGGCGGGTGCCGCGTCCGTGCCCGGGGAAGGGGTCATCGGTGCCCGCCCCCCGCCACCGGGGCCACGCGGATGCGGATGCCCTCGAAGGAGTGGACAGGCCAGTCACGCGCGTACGCCGGCGGGCGGCCGGTGGGGGTGCCGAGGTGGGCGGTGGGCTTGAGCCGTGCGGTGCGCACGATGCCGGCGGTGGTGGTATTCGCGTTGCTGCCGCTGGTCGCGGCGGAGGAGCAGCCGGTGTAGAAGGCGATCGGGAGGGCCTCGTTCCCGGTCAGCAGACAGGGCGGCCGGACCCCGAGCCGGTGCAGTTCGGCCGCCGTCCGGGACCAGGCGCGCCGGTCGGCGGCCGAGCGGTCCACGGTGCCGTGCAGCACCGCGTACTGCGCCGCCAGATGCCCGGCGAGCCCGATCGCCACCAGGGTCGCGGTGACCGGCCGCCACCGGCCGTCCGGCGCCGTCACCACGTCGAGGAGCACATCGGCGACGGGGATGGCGAGCAGGGCGTAGGCGGGAAGCAGGAAGCGGGGCGCGGCGTACCCGATCATGAAGAGGTAGGGAAAGGCCACCGCCGCCGCGCAGGCCAGCGGCAGCAGGGTGCGGGCGGGGCGCCCGGACCGCAGCGCGACGGCCGCCGAGAGCGCGGCGAGCACGGGCAGCACGAACCACCAGGCGGTCAGCGCCGGGTTGGGCAGGTCGCCGGTGCACGGGCGGCACAGGGCGCGCCCGCCGAGGCTGCGCACCTGGTCGACGACGGCGATGCTCCAACCGAGTCCGCCCTGGATCCGGGAGCCGTCGGACAGGCGCTGCCAGAGCCCCCCGTAGCCGGCGTACGCCTCGGCGATCCACTCGGCGGCGCCCGCGGCCAGCCCGCCCACCAGCGCCAGCAGCAGCGGCAGGCGCCGCCACCGGCGGACGAGGAGCAGCAGGATCAGCAGCGGAGCCGACGCCCAGACGGCGTCGGTGGGCCGCATCCACGTCATCAGCGCGGCACTCGCGGCGAGTCCCCACACGGCCGCCCGGTCCGTACCGTCCGCATGGGCCCGCAGAAAGCAGCCGGTGCCGGCCAGGGCACCGATCGCGACCCAGTAGTTGGGCATGGCCTGCGGACCGTAGAACAGGGTCACCCACAGGCTCGCGAACAGCGCGCCGCCGAGGGCGAGTACACGGGCCGGGAACACGCCCCGCCAGGTGCGCAGGGCGAGGAACAGGGCGACCCCGGACAGCACCGCCAGATACGCACGCAGCAGCCCCGTGGAGGAGGACCACGCGGTGACCGGGGCGACCAGCAGGGATATGCCACGGGCGCGCGGCGCGCTGAAGTACGCCGCGGGGGCGTGGGCGCTGATCTGGCTCACGTATACCGTCTCGTCCCAGCCGAGTCCCAGACCCGGTCCCACGAGGACGAGTTGGGCCAGTGTGAAGGCACCCGCGACGAGGGCGAGCAGGCCCTCGCCGCGGTCGCGCCACGACAGGCCGGCGACCGACGGCGCCGCGAGCCGGCGGACGTCCGCGAGCGTGGTGCGCGAGCTGTGCGCCATGACCACCCTTCACCCCCTGCAGAGCGTAGGGACATCACACCCTACAAGCCGTAGGGTTTCGGTGGACACCGGGAAAGAAGTCGGTAAAACACGGACAAGTTAGCGCGGCTGGCCCGGGGGTGCAGCGCGGAGCCGGGCGCGATCCGGCCACCTCTCGGAGGCGCTGCGCCACAGGGGTGAACGGCGCCCGCCGCCGGGGGCGTTCGACGCCTTCCACGGCCGGGGTCACCGCCCCCCTACGCACTGTAAGGTTGCGGGCATGGCTGGCAGGGGCCCGCAGGGCAGGGTGGAACGACGCAACGCCGGGGAGTTGGAGAGCGAGGTGCTCGCCGCACTGTGGGCCACCGAACAGGCACTCACGCCGGCCGAGGTCCAGGCGGAGATCCACGGCGACCTCGCCTACAACACCGTGCACACCATCCTCAAACGCCTGTACGACAAGGGACTTGTCCTGCGTGACGTGGACGGGCGGCGCGGCGCGTACCGGGCCGCGAAGAACGCGGCCGAACTGACCGCCGAGGCCATGCACAAGGCACTCGACCGGGGCCCGGACCCGATCGCCACGCTCCAGCAGTTCGTGTCCGGCCTGCGCCCCGAGGAGGAGCAGGCCCTGCGCGACCTCCTCGGCGGGGCCACGGACAGGCCGCGGGTCCCCGGCGGGGCCGGCGCATGAGGTTCGACGTCTACCTCCCGATCCTGCTCTCGCTCCTGCTGGCCACGATCAGCCCGCTCGTCGCCCGGCGGGTGGCGCCCGCGCTCGCGGCCCGGGTGCTGACCGCGTCCGCCGTCTTCACCGCGGCGGCCACCACCTGGTCCCTCGTCCTGCTCGCGGCCACCCTGGTCGACCAGGCGCCGCAGGTCGTGGCCGACGCCCACGACGACGGCCGCCGGCTGCCCGACCCGGTCCCGGAGGCGATCGCCCTCGCCGCCGTGCCGGCCCTGGTCCTCGTCGCCATGCGCGTGTACCGCACCGCACGGGCCGAACGCGTCACGCGCCTCGCGCTGCGAGCCCTGTGCGCCGGGCATCCGGCGGACACGGAGCTGGTCGTCGCCGCCTCGCCCGTGCCGCAGGCCTTCGCCATCCCCGGCGACGGCAACGCGCCGGGCCGGATCCTGGTCACCTCGGGAATGCTGAGCGCCCTCGAACCGGCGGATCGCCGGGTGCTGCTGGCCCATGAACGCGCCCATCTCGCGCACCGGCACGCGCTGATGTCGAGGGCCGTCGCACTCGCCGCCGCGGCCGACCCGCTGCTCGCACCCGTCCGCGCCACGGTGGCCTTCCTCGTGGAGCGCTGGGCGGACGAACAGGCGGCCGACGCCGTCGGCGACCGCACCACCACGGCCCGCGCCCTCGCCCGCGCCGCCCTGACCGCCGGGGCACGCCCGCCGCCGTGCGCGCTGAGCTTCGCCCGGCACGCGGTCACCCGCCGCGTCGCCGCCCTCCAGGCCGGCCCGCCCCCGTCCCTGTGGCCGCTCGCGGCGACGACGCTCGCGCTCGGCGCGCTGCCGGCGCTGGGGGCCCTGGACGCGACGGGGGATCTGCTGCGCCTGCTGGAGTACGTACCGGTGTGAGCCGGCGAGCCGGACCACCGGCCGCCGCCCACCGGCCGCCGCTTACCTGTGGCCTGTTATCGATTACCGGTAACCGGTAACCGGTAACCGACAGTAGCTGATGACCCGTCAACCGGGGTGCGCGCAACCCCCGACCGGGTCACCGGCCACCACACGGGGGAATCGAACGCAGGGGCTCGCGCCGTTTCACCGGAAACGATCGGCCGGACACCGGCATGCCGAATCTTTGTCCGAGAATTAGCTCCCGCGCACCCGTTACGAGTCCATGATCAGGGCGGTTGTTCGGTCGCTTGTCCGCATCGGCGTGAACCCTGGAGGAATCATGAGCCCCGCCCCCGCCGTCCTTCGCCCCCTGTTCGAGAACCGGCCCGTACGGCCCGCCGCCGGGTACGCGGTTGACGCCGGGGCCCGCACCGAGGCGGGCCGTGTTCGAGGGCTTCGGGCGCCGGCTGACGGCCGTCGAGGAGGCGGCGCTGCGCTGTCTGTGCGCGGTGGACGCGGCAAGCGCCATCTCCTGGGGCGTGCCGCACGACGACGAGGAGATCGTCGCCCGGGGCCGCGCCACCCTGGCCCGGCTGATGGAGAGCGACCTCGTGTGAGGGGGCGGCGTACGAATGGCTGAGCCGCCCGGGGCCGGGGGACGCGCGTCCCCCGGCCCCGGGCGGCCGGCTGGGTCAGCGGCTGCGGAGTTGCGCGAGGACGGCGTCGAGGTCGGCCGCACGGGGGCGGTTGTGGGGCAGCTTGGCCAGCATGACCGCCATGCCGCAGGTGTTGGTGAGGGCGGAGAACACCAGTCCGCCGGCGATGCCGGCCGAGAGCAGCAGGAAGGCGGGGTGGATCAGCAGGCCGAGGGCCAGGCCGAGGAGGACGACCGCGCCGGCGGTGAAGCGGACCTGGCGTTCCATGTTCCAGGTGGCGCGACCGCCGTGGGCGGGCGACTGGTGGAGGTCGTGGCCCGCGGCGGCCCAGGCGCCGGTACCGCCGGCGAGCGTGGCGGTGGGGATCCCGTGCTCCGCCAGGAGCCTGCAGGCGTTCTCGGAGCGGGCGCCGGAGGCGCACACCACCAGCACGTCGCCGCGCTCGGCGGCGTGCCGGATGTCGGGCAGTGCGCGTTCGACGGCGTCCAGCGGGATGTTGAGGGCGCCGGGCAGGTGGCCGGAGGCGTACTCACCGGGCGTGCGCACGTCGATGACGGTCAGCTCGTGCAGCCGGGTGCGTGCTTGGCCGGCGGCGAGGGTCACAGGGACAGGAGCGGTCATGGCAGAAGTAATCCCCTTGTGTCCTTATCGTCGATGCTGTCCCGATGCGGGACGTCGTACAGTACCCCGATGGGTATTTCCCCGATGGGGCGTTTCAAGGAGTGGTCATGCAGCTGGACCTGGTGGACACGGATCTGAAGGCCGTGCTGAACCGGCTGCGCCGCGCGCAGGGTCAGATCTCCGGCGTGATCCGCATGATCGAGGAGGGCCGCGACTGCGAGGACGTCATCACGCAGCTGGCCGCCGCCTCCCGCGCCCTGGACCGGGCCGGCTTCGCGATCATCGCCACCGGTCTGCAGCAGTGCGTCACCAGTATGGAATCCGGCCGCGGTGACAGCGAGACCGTCGACGAGCTGCGCGCCCGTCTGGAGAAGCTGTTCTTGTCGCTGGCGTGAGCCGCGCCCGCCACCGGCGGCCGTCACCGGGCGGGCCGGGGTGCGTCACAGTACCGAGTCGATCAGCATGAACGCGGCGACGGCCAGCAGCACCACGGCGAAGATGCGCTGCAGCGTGGGCCCGGACACCTTGGCGGCCAGCCGTTTGCCGTCCCAGGCACCGAGGATCGCGGCCGCGATGAACGGGCCGATGATCGCCCAGTCCAGCCGCTCGACCGTGCCGACCCGGGTGGTGAGCGCGGCCACCGAGTTCACGCTGATCACCAGCAGACTCGTCCCCACCGCCACCCGCATCCGCATGCCGAGGACGCTCACCAGCGCCGGCACGGCGAGGAACCCGCCGCCCACGCCGAGGACGCCGGTGACAGCGCCGAGCCCCGCGCCGGCCGCCGCCGCACGGCCCGGCCGGACCGTCCCGGCGCTCTCCGGCCCCTGCCGCACACGCAGCATCCGAAGAGCGGCGCCCGCCGCGACCACAGCGAAGGCCGCCGTCAGCGCCGCCGCCGGCAGCCGCGTGGCGACCACGCTGCCCAGCATCGCCGGGCCGATGCCCGCCGCCGCGAACAGGAGCCCTGTGCGCCAGCGCACATAACCGTCACGGGCGTGCGCCGACAGAGCGGCGAGCGAGGTGATGGTCACGATGACGAGACTCCCGGTGGTCGCCGCGACCGGGCTGAAACCGAGCAGATAGATCAGGGCGGGGACGGCCAGCACACTGCCGCCGCCCCCGAGCGCCCCGAGGGCCAGGCCGATGACGGCCCCGGCTGTCAGAGCGAGGATCACAGCACTCACGCGACCGTGCCGTCCTCGCCCCGCTCATCCACGACCGGCAGCCCGGCCTGCGACCATTCCTGCATTCCCCCGATCACGTCCACCACCTGGGCGCCCAGCTCCGCCAGCAGCTCGGCGGCCTTCTGGGAACGGCCGCCCGAGCGGCAGATCACCACCAGTGGCCGCCCCTGCGCCTCGGGCGGCAGCGGCGAGCCCGCGACCAACGCCGACAAGGGCGCGTGGACCGCCCACGGGGCATGGCCCATCTGCCACTCGAGCGCTTCCCGCACGTCCAGCAACACGGCCTGGCCGGCGGTGTCGGGACCGGTGCGTTCGACGGCCTCGGCTATGGCGACCCGGTCGGGACCGGGGTGGAACACGTTCATGGGTGTTGCTTCTCCCTTCGGGCGAGTCGGCGTCGTGCCGATGCCCGGTCAGTCGTTCCGGACGATGAGTCCGGCCTTCTCGGCGTTGTCATAGGCGTCGTCGACGGCGACGACGCTGCGGCCGGCCGCGTCCAGCAGGGACGCGGCGATGGCGGCACGCATGCCGCCCGCGCAGTGCACCCAGACCTCGCCCTCCGGCACCTCGTCGAGTCGGCGGTGCAGGGTGTGGATCGGGATGTGGACCGAGCCCTCGATGAAGCCGCCGGCCCGCTCGGAGTCGCGCCGCACATCCAGCACGACGACGCCCTCGCCGCGGCACCGGCCCGCCAGGTCGGCGAACGTGGCCCGCGGGAAGGAGGCCGGCGTCTCGCCCTCGCGCACCCAGGCGGACGGCTCGCCGGTGGCCGCGGCCGCCGGACGCTCGATGCCGACGCGCACCAGCTCCCGCTGGGCGGCGCCCAGTTGCTCGGCCGACTCCGCCAGCAGGGTCACCGGCTTGCCCCACGGGATCAGCCAGGCCAGATACGTGGCCAGCTGCCCTTCGGCCTCGAAGTTGAACGAACCCGCCACATGCCCGGCCGCGAAAGCGACCCGGTTGCGCAGGTCCACCACCCACTCCCCGGCCGCGAGCCGGGCGGCGATCTCCTCGGCGTCGGCCACTGCGGGCGGGGTCAGATCGACCGCTGCGGGGCCGGCCGCGTTCACCGGGCCCATGTGCATGTAGTAGGCGGGGACGTCGTCCAGGCCGGCCAGGAGACCGGCGACGAAGCTGTCCACGTCCTGCGTGAGCGCCTCGTTGACCGTCTTCTCCCTGCCGATGGTCGTGTCCGTGCCCTCGGCCTGGCTGGAGGAGCAGAAGCTGCCGAAGCCGTGGGTGGGCAGCACCGCCGTCGCGTCAGGCAGCTCGGCGGCCAGCCGGTGGGCGGAGGCGTGCTGGGCCCGGGCGAGGTCCTCGGTCAGCCGGGGTTCGACCAGATCCGGCCGGCCGACCGTGCCGATCAGCAGCGAGCCGCCGGTGAACACGGCGACCGCCGCCCCGCCGTCCTGGAGCACGTAGGAGGTGTGGTGCGGCGTGTGGCCCGGGGTCGCGATCGCCCGCAGGGACACGCCCGCCTCGGCGTCGACGACCGTGGTCTCCCCGTCGCGCACCGGTATGCGCTCGAAGTCCACCCGGGCCCCGGCCGGCACGAGGTAGGCGGCGCCGGTGAGACGGGCCAGCTCCAGACCTCCGGTGACATAGTCGTTGTGGATGTGGGTCTCGACGACGTGCGAGATGCGTACCCCGCGCCGGGCCGCCGCCGCGATCACCCGATCGATGTCGCGTGGCGGATCGACCGCCACCGCAGTCCTGTCGCCACCGGCCAGGTAGCTGCGGTTGCCGAGCCCCGCCACCTCTACGGTGTCCACAAAGAACACGCTGCGACACTTCCTTTCATACGGAAATTACCCTCCGGGGTATGTAATTGACACTAACATGAGTACCCCCTGGGGTATTCCACCCATGGGAAGATCCCGGTCAAGTCCCGAGTACCTCGAGTGACCTGGAACACCCGCTCCCACCTGACACGATCTGTTTCCGGAAAGGGGCATCCCTCATGCGCTATGACCGCACAGTGCGCCTGAACACCGATTTCGCCACCACCGTGAGCCGGGTCCGCAAAGCCCTGGCGGAGCACGGTTTCGGCATACTCACCGAGATCGATATCACAGCCACCTTGAAGGCCAAGCTCGACCTCGACATGGAGGACTACGTCATCCTCGGCGCCTGCAACCCGCCGCTCGCCCACCGCGCCCTGCAGGCCGACCGCACCCTCGGCCTGCTCCTGCCGTGCAACGTCGTCGTCCGCGCCGACGGCGACCGCACGGTGGTCCAGGCCCTGGACCCGGGCACGATGGTCGCGCTCACGGAACTCGACGCCATCCGCCCAATCGCCGAGGAGGCCACCCGGCGCATCGACGCGGCCCTCGCCTCCCTCACCGCACCCGGCACGGACACCTGACCCCCCGCGCCCCGGGAGCGGGGGGTCTGACACCCGCGCCCCGGGAGCGGCCGTCTGACACCCGCGCCCCGGGAGCGGTCGCCCGACGCCCCGCGCCGCCCGGGGTGATCCTGGAGTGGGACGCCGCGAACCGTCCCAGGCTCGGCACGAGGGTGAGGGCGAGACGATGACCGCCACCGACTACGTGGTCCCGCTGGACCGGGTGACCCGCGCGGACGTGGACCTCGCGGGCGGCAAGGCCGCGAACCTGGGCGAACTGATCCGCGCCGGGTTCCCGGTGCCGCCCGGATTCGTGGTGACGGCCGCGGCCTGCCGGCCCCCGGACACCGGCGGGCACGGCCGCGACACGGCCGACGGCGCGGGCTTCCGCGCGGCCGTGCGCGACGCCGAGGTCCCCGAGGCGGTGCGTCAGGCGGTGCGCGCCGCGTACCGGGAACTGGGCGGCGGCGCGGTCGCCGTGCGGTCGAGCGCCACCACGGAGGATCTGCCGCAGGCGGCGTCCGCCGGCCAGCAGGACACGTTCCTCCATGTCGTCGGTGAGCGGGACCTGCTCGACGCGGTCCGCCGCTGCCGGGCCTCCCTGTGGACCGACCGCGCCATCGACTACCGGGCCGGCCACGGCATCGACCGCCGCCGGGCCGGGATCGCCGTCGTCGTGCAGCGCATGGTGCCCGCAGAGTTCGCGGGGGTCGCCTTCACCTGCGATCCCGTGACCGGCGACCGGCACACGGTGGTCATCGACGCGAGTCCGGGCCTCGGCGAGGCCGTCGTCGCGGGACTGGTGACCCCCGAGCACATCGTGGTCGACACCCGGCGGCGGGCGCGTGTGGCCGCTCACAGCGCGGGAGGCGGCGAGGTCCGCGTCCGCCCGCGCGCCGGCGGCGGCACCGAGCGGGTGGCCGGGGACCGCCCGGCGACCGGGCTGCCCGCGCCCGCGGTGCGGCGGCTCGTCCGGCTGGCCAGGAGGGTGGAGCGGCACTTCGGCCGGCCCCAGGACATCGAGTGGGCCTGGGCCGGCGGCACCGTCCACCTCCTGCAGACACGCCCCGTGACCGCGCTGCCCGAGCAGCCCGTCACCCCGGGCCGCGTCCAGCGCCTCACGGCCCCGATGCTCGCGGAGGTCGTGCCGGTGCGGCCGTACCCGATCGACCTCACCGCGTGGGTGGGCCCGCTTGTGCGCCTGCTCGAGAAGCCTGCCCGCGTCACCGGCTTCGCGGCGCCGCCCCTGGACCGGATGTTCGTCGGCGAGGACGCCGTGGTGGCCCGCGTGGAGTTCCCTGTGCCGCGGCCCACGTGGCACGCGCTGACGGCACCGGCGCACCTCGTGAGCGCGGCGGCCCGGCACGATCCCCGCCGCTGGAGGTCGGATCCGCTGCTCGACGCGGCGCGGCACCGCGCCCGGGCCCTGCGGGAACGGGACCTGCACGACTGCTCCTGGCCGGAACTGCTCGCCGTGCTGCACGAAGGACCCCGGATCGCCGCCCAGGTGCTGGCGCTGCGGCTGCGCTACCTGCCCCGCACCGGCCTGGCGCTGGCGGGGCTGTTCGCGCTGCTGTGCGTGTTGCGCCGGCGCGGGCTGCTGGGCGCGCTGCTGACCGGAGTGGACACCCTGACCTCCGAGGCGAACCGCGCCCTGGAGGACCTGGCCGCCGCCGTCCGCGCCGACCCCGGCCTCCTGGACGCCTTCGCGCGCCACTCCGCCGGCGAGCTGCCCGGCGTTCTCAGCCAGTCCGCTCCGTCGTTCCTCGCCGATGTCGAGGCGTTCCTCGACCGCTACGGACACCGCGACACGGTCACCCCGCTCCTCGTGTCCCAGCCGACGTGGCGCGAGCGGCCCGACGTGGTCCTCTCGCTGCTGACGGCGCTGGCCTCGCGGCCACCACCCCGGGAGGGACCGTGTCCGGCCGCCCGGGCCGAGCGGGAACTGCTCTCCCGCCCCCTGCTGCGCCTGGGCCCGCCCGTTCTGCGGACGGCGGTGCGGGCACTGCTGGGACAGGCCCGGTGGTTCCAGCAGGTGCGCGACGACACCCGCTTCCTGGCCATGCTGCCCCTGCCCACCATGCGGCAGGCCCTGCGGGAGACGGCCCGCAGGCTCGTCGGGGCAAAGGTGCTGGACGGCCCCGAGGACATCGTCCATCTGCGTCTGGACGAACTCGAACGCATCGGGACCTGGCCGCCCTCCCCCGCCCTCCGCGCCGAACTGCGCGCCCACGCGGCACGCCGGAAGGCGGCACGCGCGCGGCTCGCCGGTACACCGCTCGTACCGCTTGCGGGTACCCCCGCCGAGGCGGGTGCGGGCATCGTGCTGCGCGGCACCCCCGGCAGCGCGGGCGTCGCGCAGGGCCCGGTGCGGATCGTCCACGACGAGGCCGGCTTCGGCAGCCTGCGCAGCGGGGAGGTCCTGGTGGCGCCCTACACCAGCCCCGCCTGGACGCCGCTGTTCCGCAGGGCCGCCGCCGTCGTCGTCGACACCGGCGGCATGGCGTCCCACGCCGCGATCGCGGCCCGCGAATACGGCATCCCCGCCGTCATGGCGACCGGCCGGGCCACGACCCGGCTCACCGACGGACAACGGGTGAGAGTCGACGGCGACCACGGTCTGGTGTTGCTTGCCTAAACCTCGGTTAAATACCCCGGAGGGTATTTGACAAGCCCGATAACCACCCTTTACCGTCGATGGCGTAATACCCCAGGGGGTATCTGGAGGAAACAGTATGACCCGCGACGTGGAGCTCTATGGTGTGCGGCACTCCCAGCCGTCCGCGCCGTCCGCCGCGGCTTCCGGCCTACCCGAGGGGCGGCCGGTGTAGACGACCCGCAGGAGTCGACGCTCTCGTCGCTCCCGGTGCCACCCGCGCCCACGTCCCACGCGGGCCGCGCCGTCGTGGCGGCGCCTGCTCCCGGGTCGGCCGAGCCCTCCCCCTGTACACCACCCCTGTACCCCCCGAGGTATAGGGACCCTTTCCAGACGGAGGTATCCGTGTTCTTCGCCCAGTACTACCTGGACTGCCTCTCCCAGGCCTCGTACATGATCGCCGACGAGACCACCGGCCAGGCCGTGGTCGTCGACCCCCGCCGGGACATCTCCGAGTACCTGGCCGATGCCGAGGCGCGCGGCTACACCGTGGTCGGCGTCATCAACACCCACTTCCACGCCGACTTCATCGCCGGGCACCTGGAGATGGCGTCCCGCACCGGAGCCTGGATCGGCTACGGCCAGCGCGCCGAGACGGAATACGCCGTCCGGAAGTTCGCCGACGGCGACCGCGTCACCCTCGGCGACGTCACCCTCGAGATCATGGAGACCCCCGGGCACACCCCGGAGTCCATCAGCGTCCTGGTCTACGAGCACGCCGACGACACCGTCCCGTACGGGGTCCTGACCGGTGACGCGCTGTTCATCGGGGACGTGGGCCGCCCCGACCTGCTGGCCTCGATCGGCGTGACCGCCGACGAGCTCGGCGCCATGCTCTACGACAGCGTCCAGAACAAGCTGATGGGCCTGCCGGACGAGGTCCGCGTCTTCCCCGCCCACGGCGCGGGGTCCTCCTGCGGCAAGAACCTCTCGAGCGAGAAGCAGTCCACCATCGGCGCGCAGCGCGCCACCAACTACGCCTGCGCGCCCATGACCGAGGCCGAGTTCATCGCCATCGTCACCGCCGGGCAGCCCTCCGCACCCGGGTACTTCGTCTACGACGCGATCCTCAACCGCAAGGAGCGGGAGCTCTACAACGAGGCCGCGGCACCGCGACCGCTGACCGCGGAGGAGTTCATGGAGCGGCGCGCGGCCGGCGCGGTGGTGGTCGACGCCCGCAACATCGAGGAATTCGCCGCCGGGCACCTGCGCGGCGCGGTCAACGTGCCCGAAGACGGCCGGTTCGCCGAGCAGGTCGGCACCGTCCTCAAGCCCGAGCAGGAGCTGCTGGTCATCGCGCCGCAGAACCGCGAGGAGGAGGCCGTCACCCGGCTCGCCCGGATCGGCTTCGACCACGTGGCGGGCTATCTGCGCAGCCCCGAGGACGCCCTGATCGCCGCGGCCGACGAGGTCGTTCCCTCCAGCCGGCTGACCGCCACGCAGCTGCGCGACGCCCTGGAGGGGGAGGAGCCCCCCGTCGTCCTCGACGTGCGCAACTGCAGCGAGCGCGACGCGAACGGATACATCGAGGGCGCCCTGCACATCTCGCTGGGTGAGCTGCCGCGCCGCCTCGACGAGATCCCCACCGACCGGCCGCTGGTCCTGCACTGCGCGGGCGGCCTCCGTTCCTCGATCGCCGCCAGCCTGCTGCGTCACCGCGGCTTCAAGGACGTCTCCGACCTCCTGGGCGGCTACGCGGCCTGGGAGCAGCTCAACGTCCCCGCCGCCGTCTGAACCTCCCGACCTGAAACCGGCGGCCTGCCGGACCCATGTCCGACCGGCCGCCGGTGCCTGGACCGGCCGACCCGTACTGACCGTATTCCCTGCCTTTCTCAAACTCACGACGGAGCCATCATGACCACCGACGCCACTCGCGCCGCCGGCCTGACCCCCGCCGCTCTGGAAGAACTCATCAAGCACGGGGACGGCCCCCGCATGCTGGACGTGCGCACCCCCGGCGAGTTCCGCACCGTTCACATCCCCGGCTCCTACAACGTCCCGCTGGACACACTGCGGGAGCACCGCGCCGAACTGCTCAACCACCTCGACCAGGATGTCGTTCTCATCTGCCTTGCCGGCGGCCGCGCGGCCCAGGCGGAGGAGGCCCTCGCCGAGGCCGGCCTGCCCAACCTGCGCGTCCTGGAGGGCGGCATGAAGGCCTGGGAGGCGTCCGGGGCCCCCGTCAACCGGGGACCGGCGCGCTGGGACCTGGAGCGCCAGGTCCGCCTGATCGCGGGGTCCGTCGTCCTGGTCTCCGGGATCGTCGGCCTGTTCGTTCCCGGCGTGCACCTGATCGGCACCTTCATGGGCGCCGGACTGACCTTCGCCGCCCTGAGCAACACCTGTGCCATGGGCATGTTGCTGTCCAAGCTGCCCTACAACCGCGGTCCCCGCACCGACATCCGTACTGTCATATCCTCGCTGCGAGGCCGATCATGATCACCATTGTCATCCTGGCGTCCCTGCTCATCGGCGTCAGCCTCGGCATCCTCGGCGGCGGCGGCTCCATCCTGACCGTGCCGATCCTGGTCTACCTGGCAGGCCAGGACAGCAAGGAAGCCATCGCGACCTCCCTCTTCGTCGTCGGCGTCACCAGCCTGGTGGGGCTGATCCCGCACGCCCGCGCCGGCCGTGTGCGCTGGCGCACGGGTCTGCTCTTCGGCGCGGTCAGCATGGTGGGCGCCTACGGCGGCGGACGGGTGGCCGAGTACATCTCGGGCACCGTACTGCTCATCGCCTTCGCGGTGATGATGCTCGCCACGGCGGCCGCCATGCTCCGCAAGCCCCGCAAGGCCGCCGCGCCCAAGCCGGCCCACCACGAACTGCCCATGAAGCACATCATCGTCGAGGGCCTGGTCGTCGGCGCGGTGACCGGTCTGGTGGGCTCCGGCGGCGGGTTCCTGGTCGTCCCGGCGCTCGCCCTGCTCGGCGGACTGCCCATGAGCGTGGCCGTGGGCACCTCGCTCCTGGTCATCACCATGAAGTCGTTCTCCGGTCTCGCCGGGCACCTCGCCGGGGTGCAGATCGACTGGAACATGGCGCTCATGGTCACCGCGGCGGCCGTCGTCGGCAGCCTCATCGGCAGCCGCTTCGCCGGGCGCATCCCGCAGGACACGCTGCGCAAGGCGTTCGGCTGGTTCGTCGTCGTCATGGGTGTCTTCGTGCTCAGCCAGCAGCTCGACGCCGCTGTCTGGACCAACCCGCTGACCTGGGTCGGTATCGGTCTCGCGGGGGTGGTGGCGCTGGTCTGGCGGACTGTGGCGGCACGCCGCAGCGAGCCCGTCGAGGCCCCGGCGGAGGTACGCGCCCACGAGCCGAGCGCCCACGAGCCGAGCGCACGGTCGTGACCCTGCACGAGGGCCCGCCGGACGGATGCGTCC